>CAMDHK010000212.1 GCA_945897965.1 Candidatus Kuenenia stuttgartensis
CAACCACCTCTCCCAATGGTTGACAACCCGAAGGCCAAGAAGGACTAACAAAGGTTCCTTTATTCCAGCCCAACCAACCCGCTGTTCTACTCTCCAATAGCCAGCGCGGGTCGGCTGGTTCTGGTCGGGGCGCCTCCGCAAGCGCACATTACTCATAGAGCAAAAGCCGGGCCAATTATTTATCAGTTACCCAAAAGAATTTAACTTTCGTTATAAACCTATTCAAATTAATAGCTTATGTTGTTTTAATTTTGTTGATTGCAATGCCAAATCTGCAAGCCAAAGCAGTCTTTGCCCGTTTATTAAGCAAGTCTGCTTTGGTTTTGAGCTTTGGAAATCTAGTGAAGCGAGGTAATAAGTAGGCAAAATGACTACTTCAAGGGTTATTACTTTGAAACTTCCCTTTCTTTTGTTCTATCTTGTTTGCATTCCTTCCGATTTTAGTGAGGAGGGGCACTAGACCTTGTCGACTTTTCCCCCTACCATGCTTTTTGACTGATATTTGGCTATTTGAGGTTACCCATGGCTACTGATTTTCGATTAAAAGAGATTCTGCCCGAAATTACCGAGTCAATTGTTGCAACTTACACCGAGTGCAATATGACTAGTCATTTGGGTCACAAACCGTTGCCCAGCAGGGAAGCCGTCAATGCCATGCTTGCAGATCTTTTGGATATCCTCTTCCCAGGGTATTTCCGCAGGCAAAACCTTCACATTGCCAATGTTGAATATTATGTAGGCGACCTTATCGATGGCTTGCATGATAAATTGATCGTGCAAATCACCCGGGCCTTACGCCATGAGCAAGAAAATCAGGCATCCCCAGAAATCAATAAACAGGATCTCGAAGCAATAGCGCAACAACGCACACTCGATTTCCTCAAAAAACTTCCCGAAATCCGCATGGTGCTTGAACATGATGTGCAGGCCGCTTTTGAAGGCGATCCCGCTGCCAAGGGCCATCACGAAATTATTTTCTGTTACCCAGGCATCGAAGCTATTTCCATTTACAGGCTGGCTCATCAATTATTGCTTCTGGGTATTCCTCTCATTCCCAGAATGATGACGGAATATGCACATAGCAAAACGGGGATTGATATTCATCCAGGTGCTCGGATCGGACCGCGCTTTTTTATCGATCACGGTACGGGTGTGGTCATTGGCGAGACTTGCGACATTGGGATTAATGTAAAGCTTTACCAAGGTGTTACTCTAGGTGCACTTTCATTCCCAAAAGATGCTTCGGGCAATATTATCCGAGGTAAGAAGCGCCATCCCACCTTGGAGGATGATGTGGTCGTGTATGCCAATGCCACCATTCTTGGGGGCGACACCATCGTTGGCAAGGGCACGGTAATAGGCTCGAATGTTTGGCTTACGCAAAGCGTTGCTCCTGGTAATGTTGTTGCACTCGAAAAACCAGTGCTACGCATGAAGGGCCCTGCAAGTAAAGATACCGGCCTTCATTACAGTATCTGAAAGCCAAAAAGAATGCACACTCAGCTTCTTAAATTAGATCCGGATAATCCAGACCTTGAAGTTCTTCATAAAGCCGCTTTGATTCTTAATCAAGGGGGCTTGGTCGCAATCCCCACCGAAACCGTTTATGGCTTAGCTGCAAATATCTTTGATCCATCTGCAGTTGCGAAAATTTATACTGCCAAGGGTAGGCCAGGAAACAACCCCCTTATTGTTCATGTGTATTCGGTGGAGCAGGCCAAAAGCTTGGTATTAAACTGGAATGATACTGCCCAGAAACTTGCAGAGGCATTTTGGCCAGGCCCTTTTACCATGGTGCTCGATAAAAAAGATCTAGTCCCTGATTGTGTAACAGCGGGTGCTTCAAGCGTTGCGCTTCGCATTCCCAAACTATTTGTCACCCGCAAATTAATCGAGATTGCAGGGGTACCACTTGCTGCACCGAGTGCTAACATTTCAGGTGCAATTTCTCCTACCACTGCAAGCCATGTGCTTAAAGATCTCGATGGTAGAATTGAAATGATTCTTGATGCAGGTCCAGCCTCGGGAGGCATCGAATCCACTGTGCTTGATATTCGATCGAATCCGCCCACGCTTCTTAGGCCAGGCTTGGTTACCGTTCAGATGATCGAAAAAATAATAGGCCCGATCAAACAGTTTCAACAACAGCATTTACAAAGCGGGGCTTTTCCTTCACCAGGAATGATGGCAAGGCACTATGCGCCAAAAACACCCGTAATCAATGTAGAAAACTCAGGCATCGAAATGCTTGAAAAACTAAAAAAAGAAGGGCTCAAAGTGCGACTGTTGGGCTTTCATAAAATAGAAGATGCAATCTGCTTGCCCGAGAACCCGGTGGGCTATGCTTCTGCGCTTTATGCTGCTTTACACGATTTAGATGCAATGGGTTTGGATCGCATAGTCATCGCATTGCCACCGAATACCCCCCAATGGCTTGCCATCAGGGATCGCTTAAACCGCGCAGCAACACCTGCGGATTAGATCAACCTAGTTGGTGTGTGAAAACCTTATCAGCAAAATCGGACCCTGAGACTAATTTCAGAATATGCTGATGATGGGTAAACAATATTACCTGAGTTTTGCTTGAGAACTCTGCAAGGCATCGTAATGTGGATAATGCGCGAGCATCATCAAAGTTGATAAGGATATCATCGAGAATAACTGGAAGTGGTTCGTCAAGTTTTTCTAGGTTGTTTTCAATTCCAGCAAGTCGCAGGGCTAGAAATAGTTGATCTGCGGTACCATCGCTTAGGAAGGTTGAACCTTCCTCTGCATCGATATTATCTGCTTCAAAGGTGATTGCATCTTTATCCTCTAATCCAAATCTTAAAAGTTGCAGTGATTTTTTACCATCAGCATCTGTGGGCACGATTTCAACCAGAGAGTTATTGGTAAGGGTTTTCAAATAAGCGTTGGCATTCATAAGCAGTGGATCTTGATTGTTTTTGCGGTACTTCTTGATGGTGTCTTCTAGAATTGATTTTGCCAGTGTCAGCATTGCAAATTCTTTTGCCTGTTCCGAGCATTGGGCTTTAAGCAATTCTCTTTGCGCACTAAGTATATGCGAGCCAGGTTGTTTCTCAAGCTTTTCGAGGTTTGCCTTTGCGTTGGCAAACTCCTGTAATTCTTTGTCGCGAGCTTTAGAGCAATCCTCTATTTTTGATTTTACCTCGTCTAGTTCTCCTGCGATTATTGCTGAATTCTTATTCACCAGTTTTTTTGCAAGCGACGGAATATCTTCTCCTGAAGCTTCTTGGATGAGGGCATTTTTAGCATCCTCGTGATCTTTGGTAGCTTTGATTTTTTTTCTAATCTCTTCAAAATATTTGGAAAGATCTTCGAGCGGTATATCCTTCAAGGGTTTCAGCGTGGTTATATGCGTTGCTGCATCTTCTTCGATTTTTTCTAGTGCTGCATCGGCTAGTTTTAAATCAGCCTTCAACGATTTTTGCGAAACCTCCTCTTGCTTGGCATCTGATACTTTCTGCCAAAGATCTGCAATCATTCTTTTTATATCTACGGCTTCGGTAGGGCATTCTTTGAGTGAAAGAGTTTCTAACACCTTTTTTAGTTTCGATAGAATTCCCTTATTGTCAGATTCCATCTTGCTGATGCGAATTTCCAAATCTTTAGCATCTTTATGATGCTGATGAATATTGGTGATCGCATTCACATGCTGGGCTGCATTATTAGTGCTAGCTTCAGGTGGAAGCTTTAGATTAGCCATTAGCCCGGACCAAGTTTGATGATTTGCTTTTTGGTTATCTTGCAGCCTTTGCAATTCTGATTGCAAATTGCTTTGATCCGTAATCAAGGTATCCAATTGTTTTTTGTTGTTGGCTTTTGATAGTTCAAACCTCGCAGCATTGCTGATGATTTCTTCTGCTTTAATCCAAGCAATTTCAATTTCTTGCGTATCAGTTAATTGCAGAAGTTTTTCAAATGCAATTGCCTGTGCTTTTTGTTTGGATTCAATGTTTTCAAGTTTAGGCATCAATTCAATGATGGATTGCTGCAATAAATGTGCTTGAGTTCGCCAAGAGAGCATTTGCTCGGGAAGGTTTATTACCGTCAGGGCTATTCCTGCCCAGAGTTTTTGCCAATCATTATCCAACCCTGCTTTTGCAGCGTTGGTTTCCACAAGTTTTTGTTCGAATTCTGCGATTTCTTTTTCGAGACTTGCCATGTCTTGGGTTAATTGGTTTCCCCGGCCTACCTGATCTGCTTCGGAAAATAACTTGTCGGTAAATTGATCTGATTGATTCTGGATGTTTAAGAAGGCTTTTTTTGCACTTGCGTTGTCCCCAACGATTGCAGTTACTTTTTCGGGTAATGTTCCTGATCTACCATCAAGCAGATTTTCAATTGCAGTCCAAGTAAGTTCGCGCAGATCTCGTAATCGGGAAAGTTCTTCGCGTGTTAAAAGTACGCCTTTATTTCGAAGTACTGCAAGATCCTTTTGTTTTGAATTTAAAGCTTCTTTCTTTCCTTTGATTTCAGTTTTAAGATTTTGCTCTATTGAATGATTGGTCCGAAAAAGGTTGGAAAAACTATTGATTTCTTCGCTGGATGGAAGTCGCAATTTAAGAAAAGCATCCCAGGCGATCGAAGAATTTGGCAAAGTGCTTAATTTAATTTCGAGGGTAGATTTTTGGGCAGGAATATCAGAGGTAAGTTTTTCAAGGTCGAATGGGGTAAGCTTTTTCGCCTTGATGGTTTGAACTAGGGACGTGACTTCTTCTAAAGAAGCGAGGGGGGCCTGATTTATCTCTTCCTGTTCTAAATCCTTGATCTTCTTGAGTAAAGTTGCAAAGGCTTTTTCTTTTTCTTCAATCAGTGTTTTTTCCGATTTGATAAGGCTACTGAGTTCTTGAATTTGTATCTGTGTTTTCTGGTCGATGAATAAATCTCGCGATTCATCAAAGCCCGTGTTAGTGAAGTAATCCTTTAGTAAAACTCTAATTTGTTCTTCTTTTGCATCTTTTTCTTTGTGCCTATTGCCAATATCCACTAGGTTTTTAAGGAGCAGTTCGGAACTTTGATTCAAAGCCTCGATTTCGCTTCGAACAGTAAGAATTTTTTCGTTCGGGTTGAGATTTGTAAGCTTGGTGGTGATATCCGAGACTCTTTTTTTCTGTTGTTCAAGTAATGCATTGGAACTAGTTAGAAATTTCTCAGCGGCTTGGTACTTGATCAAGGCGGCATCATCAACAAGTGGAATATTTTCTAACTCTTTGAGAGTGCTTTCTGCTGTTTTGTATTTGGTAAGTTGTGGCAGTGCCCTGAGAATGCTTTCGCATTCAGCTTGTTTTGATGCCCAGGCTTTTTTCTCGTCGCCCAATTCCTCAACTTTTTTTTGCAAGCTTGCAACCAGTTCACTCGCACCTTGCCAAGTGTTTAAGCTTAATTTTGCCTGTTCGATGGCATCCTGATTTTCCTTTGCTTCTTTCAATGTTACAGATAATTTGCTGTTCTTGGATGGGTAAATTTCAGCAGCTCTTTCTTCGAGTTTTTGGAGGATTCTACGAAGGTTGGCGAGCCCTGTTCCCGCTTCGAAAATCATGGTTCCTAAATCTCCCTCACCTTCAAGAACTTCGCGACCCCCCGACCTTAGTTGAGCGTGGCTTATGCCAAATTGCATGGAAAAAGTTTCTCGAACCAAACCGCCCAGCATTGGTTCAAGTAAAGGCGTTGCATCTAAATTATTTGCATCTAAAATTGTTCTTCCTACGGGTGTTTTTCTTCGCTTTAACAAATGGGTTTTACTGTTGTTATCAAGGATGGTGGATTCAATTAAAAAGTCCCCAAACTTGTGTTTGAAGTTGTCGTCATTTTGAGGTGGAATTCCAAAGAGAAACCATTCAATGTACTTTAACGCAGAGCTTTTTCCTGCTTCGTTTGAACCATACACAATATGTAATCCCGGATTTCCCTTGGAAAAATCGAGGGTGGTGTTATCAAAGGGCCCAATCTTTTCAAATCGTATTTTGGAAAACTTCATTACTTTTTATCCTCGTTTTTGGCAATCGTTTGAATCATGGGTACAAGTTCATCAAAAATTTCTTTAAGCCAACCTGCATTCATTGGTTGAATCGCAGTGGTATCGTCTTTTGCTTTCCAATCGCCCGGAATTTCTCTGTTCAATTTTGCCAAGGGTGTTTCTTTTAAAAGTGTTTCCAATTCTTTTGGATTCGTTTTTAAATTGCTTATCGCTTGGTCGAGAATGGAAAGGGCATCTTCAGCCAAGGCTTCGTTTTTTAGGGCGGGGCCTTCGTTGGATGTTTTAACCTTGAGTTGCTCTAAAAATAAATTGCCTGCGCTTATGCCATCGAATATGCCTTGGATGTTTTCAGATATGCGATTTTGGCTGCAGATTAGCCAGGAGTGAAGGCTTGTGTTTCCCGTAAGAATAATCCGTATCCCATGTGGGATTTTATTGAATGGGAGCTTTTGGGATTCAACTGTTTCCGCTAATCTTCCTTCGAAGTCTGATTCTTCCTCAATACCATCGAGATTTACAGTGATCGCTTCCCAGCGGAAAACATCAAGAGATGTAAATTCCAATTTCGCTTCACGCTTGTCATTAAAAGTAACAATGTAGCAACCTTTTGCCCCTGTTTCGCGGATATGTCTGCCTTGAATGTTTCCTGGGAATATTATGTAGGGTTTTTCATTAACAACTTCACGGGTGTGAACATGGCCTAGGGCCCAGTAGGAATAACCTTTATTGATGAGTTCAACTTTCGTTGTGGGGGCGTAATTATCATGGCCATCTCTGCCATCCAGCGAGGTATGCAATATTCCGATGTTTAATTTGCCTGGCGTGGGTGCGGGGTAGTTGCTTGCAAGGTTTCGAGTTTCAGCCTGGTTAAGAAAACCCTGCCCATGAATGATAGCTATTACTTCGCCTTCTTTGATGATTTCGCACGATTCGGGTTGGTGGGCGGAAAGGATTGTCAGGTTTTTGGGGGGGGATAGGGGCTTCGAGATTTTTGATTTGGCATCATGGTTTCCTGTGATTATGACTACTTTAATGTTTTTCTGATTCAGCCTGCCCATTTGTTGATTGAAATGAAAATTAGCTTTAAGATCTTCCGGGTCGCCATCGTAAATATCACCAGCAAGTAGAACAAAATCAACTTTTTCATCAATCGCAAGGGTTACTAAATTTACAAGGGCATCACGAGTTGCAGCTAATATCTTTTCGGTTGGAAGGTTATGTCTGTTGGCCAATCCCTTTAGCGGGCTATCAAGGTGGATATCTGCTGCATGGATGAATCGGATCATAATAAAAC
>CAMDHK010000213.1 GCA_945897965.1 Candidatus Kuenenia stuttgartensis
TTGAAAGCCATCTCGTATTGGGCAATGCGGGTATCGATTTCTGGATCGCCAACATCAACCAAATGCCTTGCATTTAGTTCAGAAATTTCATCGAGCAACGCACGCCTAGCAGTAGGGCTAACGCCTGCTGGGTTGGCCAAGTAGGGAACGAGATCACCCGAATTGCGGAAGCGAACGCCTTGCAATTTGCTGGGTAAAAAGCCATTGCCCCAGTAGTAATCAAAGAAAAGTTGACCGCAAGTTCTACCCTTATCCGAGGATGTCATCACCACAAAAGTAGGCAGGTTATCTGTTTCACTACCCAAGCCATAAGAGAGCCACGAACCCAAACTGGGCCTGCCAGGCGTTTGTGCGCCAGTCATGAAAAAAGTAACACCGGGCGCATGATTAACCGCTTCGGTATTCATGCTACGCACCACGCAAATATCATCAGCAATCTGACCAATATTAGGAAGCATCTCGCTAAGAGAAATCCCCGAGGCACCATACTTTTTAAAAGGCTTGATTGCGGGAAGGCAGGGCCATTTACCATAGCCGCTCGACATGGTGGAAAGTCGGGTGCCGCCCCGGATGGTATCGGGGATGTCTTTACCCTGCATGGTTTTCATCATGGGTTTTTCATCAAACAAATCGACATGGGAAGGGCCGCCCCCCTGCCAAAGAACAACAACGCGCTTTGCCTTTGCTGCAAAATGTGGCAGATCAGCAAGGCCACCCGTGCCTTTTTTTGTTTCCAAACCATGGGCATTATTGCCGCCCAGCAAGGTTGCAAGTGCAGCCGTACCTAATCCGCTTCCCATAGAAGCAAGAGCTTCCCTGCGGGTTAAAATGTTATCTTTAAGAAATTGATGGTGGTTCATAGTTGGATTATTCCCTTGTCATTGCTTCATCAAGATTCATGATGGCCAAGCACACAGCGCTTAAACCTGCATGAGAAGATAAATCTAATGACTCATCTCTTTTACTGCTGCCCATGCTTAAAAACGCCTTTGCGCTCATCGGATCGGCTTTGTAAATTGCTTCTTGTTTTTCAAATGCCCTTCGTAGAATTTTAGTTTCATCTGAAGTTGGGGCTCTGCAAATCACTTTACGAAACGCATCCGCAAGCCTTGCATCCAGATCTTTATTAGCCTTCATACTTTCTTGAGCCAACACTCGGGCAGCTTCCACCCAGGTTGGATCATTCAACATCGTAAGAGCATGTAATGGGGTGCTGGTGGTGGATTGCCTAACTCTGCAAGTTTGGCGATTTGATGCATCAAACATATTCGCTGGGCCAACGGTTCTACGCCAGAATGTGTATAAACTTCTTCGATAAAGATCTTTCCCAGATGAAGCGGGGTAGGTGAAGTCGCGTTCTTTGGTAATTGCAAGTGCCTCCCAAACGCCATCGGGCTGATAAGGATAAACAGGTGCGCCACCAACTTTAAGATCGATCAAACCAGAACTTGCGAGGGCCCAATCTCGAAGCAAGGGCGAAGGCAAACGAAACCTACCCGACCTAGAATAATATTTGTTTTCAGGATCAAGGGCACGATGCTCGGGGGTAGTCTTACTAGCTTGCCTATAGGTAGCACTAGTGAGAATCATTTTTTGCATCGCCTTGGTGCGCCAGCCTTTCTCACGGAATTCGACAGCAAGCCAATCCAACAACTGGCCATGAATGGGGAATTCACTTTGCACGCCGAAATCTTCAGAGGTCTTGACCAAACCCGCTGCGAAGAAATGCTGCCAGATGCGGTTTACCTGAACCCGTGAAGTCAAAGGGTGCTCTGGTGCGACAAGCCATTGTGCCAAGCCCAATCGATTTAAAGGCGCATCCTTCGGAAGCTTAGGCAGAAACTCTGGCGTGTTAAACGAAACTTTTTCTTTGGGATTGAGATACTCGCCCCGATCAAGGATTTTGGTTTCGCGCGGTTTGGCATCGCTCATCACCATCGCTCTGGGCAACTTATCACCCTTATAGTCGTTTAATTGCTTTTTGGCGGATTCCAACTTAGCAACAGCAGCATCTTTACCAGTAAGCCCAGCCTTTACTTTTTCATCGAAGTATTTTCGTAAATCATTGGCAAGCGCTTTCTTTTCCGCATCACTGCGATCGGCTTCACCCTTTTTCAAAACCTTGAGCACACTTTCAGGCACGCCCTTTTCCATCGCTTTTTTCACATCCCCAACTACTTCCTTATTCCATTTCTCGTAAGCAGCATCGACCACTTTTTTTGCATCGCCCTCTGCAGCCTTGACCAGTGTTTCAAACCCTGCAATTTGTACTTTATTCTCTTCTGTAGGAAGCTCTAAAAATGGCGCTGCCACCCTTATGCGTGAGGAAAAGAACTGTGGTGTTCCGCTTTCAGGCAGCCGATTAAACGCATCCATCAAACTGTAATAATCCTTCTGCGTGATGGGATCATACTTATGATCATGGCATTGCGCACAAGCCATGGTCAAACCAAGCCAAGTAGTCGAGGTGGTATCCATGCGATCAAACAAGATTACATTGCGTTGCTCTTCAGCAATGGCGCCGCCCTCACCATTAAGCAAATGATTCCTGTTGAACCCGGTTGCAATTTTCTGATCTTGAGTCGCATCAGGAAGGAGATCGCCCGCAAGTTGCCAGATGGTGAATTGATCAAAAGGCAGATCATCATTGAACGCCCTTACCACCCAATCGCGCCACATCCATTGCCAGGTATCGCCATCTTGTTGAAAACCATTGCTATCTGCATAACGGGCAGCATCAAGCCAACCAAGAGCCATGCGCTCGCCATAATGTTTACTTGCAAGCAAACGATCCACGAGGGATTCATAAGCCTTCTCACTTTTATCTGCTATGAAGTCATCAACCTCTTTAGGAGTAGGGGGCAAGCCGGTAAGATCGATAGAAAGCCTTTTGATCAGAGTGAATTTATCTGCTTCCGGGGAAGGAGCGAGGCCAACAGTTTCGAGCTTAGCAAGTACGAAGTTATCAATCGGGTTACGCACCCAGCTTTTATTTTTTACTGTTGGAACAGTAGGCCGCACTGGAGCCACAAAAGCCCAATGCGAACTGTATTCACCACCTTGATTGATCCATCGCTCGAGAAGTTTCTTCTGCTCTGCGCTCAACCGCCTGTTCGATTTTGCAGGGGGCATCAGCTCTGCCGCTTTATCTGAATGAATCCTTTTTACCAGTTCGCTTTTAGCAATATCCTTCGGAACTATGGCACCTGATTTAAAAGCAGATTCTTTTTGATCGAGTCGTAAGTCGGCTTTGCGCTTATTACCATCCTGCCCATGGCAATAAAAACAATTCTCCGAAAGGATCGGTCTGATATCGCGATTGAAATCAACAGGGGATTCATCTGCATATCCCAGGCTTAAGGTGCTCATTAAAAGCGGAAGAACGAATAGCATGAACAAACACTCCAACCTGGCGGGAATTAAAACAAGCATTGCAAATGTATAGTATCACAAATTACCGAACGGGTACACTTTTAGAACAGCCCAATTGATCCTAAAACACTATTTTTTTAGAACTCTAACTCGATGGTTTTCACTGTCACCAATAAATACCGAACCATCAGCATCAACAAAAATACCATGGGGCCTTGCAAGCCTGCATTTGAACGGGTCACCATCAGGGCCATCCGCTTTTTTGCCATCGCCCACCAACAGTTCCAAAGTTCCTTTTTTCATATCAATCATTCTGACGGAATGAGATTCCGTGTCTGCAAGATATACATTCCCAGAAGCATCTAGGCTGACGCCCTTGGGGCCAGCAAGGGTAGCTAGCTTTGCGGGCCCGCCATTCCCCGAGAAACCAGATTTCCCCGTGCCTGCAATATGGTTGATGATGCCTGACTTAGGATCGAGTTTCAACACAGCATTTCCTTCACGCAATGCCAGCCAGAAAACGCCATCGAGCCCAATGAAAACCGCCCTTGGCCCATTAAGAGTTGATCCTTCAATCTTCGAACCATCAGGAGATGTCTTTTTTTCACCATTACCTGCGTAGGTACTAATCACCCCAGTCTTCATATCAATCTTACGTAGCCGATGATTGATGATGTCGCATACGAAAATATTATCAGAAGCATCGATAGCCAAGCTGTGTGGCGCACTAAGTTGCCCCTTAACGGCAGGGCCATTATCGCCAGCGAAACCCGCTTTCCCCGTACCCGCAACCGTGCTGATGATTCCAGTTTTGGCATCCACCTTTCGCACCACATGGTTGCCAATTTCAACAAAGAAAAGGTTGCCTGCTTTATCCCAAGCGATTTCATAGGGTTGGTTAAGCGATGCAGCAGTTGCGGGGCCGCCATCGCCTGCATAGCCCTTCTTCGCACTTCCTGCAACCGTGGTGATAATCCCATCCTTGGCAACCTTGCGAACTCGATGATTATCTACATCGCAAATGTAAAGGGCGCCATCGGGGCCACGGGCAATATGAAAAGGATTGTTAAGCTGAGCCTTGGAAGCCGGTCCGCCATCGCCTGAAAATCCTTTGACCCCAGTGCCTGCAAAAGTTTCGACATTAGCGGCATAGGCCATGCAGGAATACAAAAAGAAACTGGTTAACACTGCAAAAAATCGGCTCATAATACAATACTCTTGGGTCATTAAAAATCAGAATCCTATGGTAACATCTTCTGAAAGCGTGCCCAAGAAAGATTGCGATAAACTTAATCTCATCTTAATCTTTTGCGGTTATACTACTTGTTTGATGTCTACTTGGTTCCAAGGCACAACTCATAATGAAACTCTACTTAACCACCATTTGCTCTTTGTTACTATTCATGATTTCAACCTCGCAGACTCTTGCGCATGATGGCCATGCTCACCCCATCAACTTTAACGAACTTACCTACCTCCCAAACTTTGATGCGACTGCTAATCTACCCCTAAACGCATCAACCATTTTCCTTGCAACTTTGTTCGTTCTTATTTTACTCATCGCAACGGTGAAAGTTTATCGAACAAACAAACTGTTTAATCCTATGACGATTATTGTCGGACTTCTCATGATATGCCTCTTCGGTTGCTTCACCGAAGAAATCAAAGACACCTCGCCCACATCCGAAATAATGAAACACTTCGAGCCCTACCAAAACACCCTCGAACTACGAAAAGATGATACCCATCTTTTTGTGGGCTCAAACGGTTTCCCTGATCACCCCATGATGGTTGGCATCCAAGCTTGGCAACAACAAGTGCCCATTCCCCAACCTTACAAAGGTTCCAACGCTTGGCGCATTACTCTTCGGCCAAAGCTTTCTGCAAAACCCATCTCTGGTAAAAAAGCACTTTATAGCGGCGCAATCGCTTTAGCAATCAATGGCGTACCAATCTACAACGCACTCAACAATCGGGGCGATGATACTTATCTTGCAGGCGAGCTAGACGACTTCGGCGGGCATTGTGGCAAAGGCGATGACTATCATTATCACATTGCACCGGTTCATCTCGAAAAATTGGCGGGCAAGGGCAAACCCATCGCCTATGCACTCGATGGTTTTCCCATTTATGGCTACACCGATTCCGAAGGCAAGGAACCTGCAGACCTCGATGAATTCAATGGACGCATGGAAAACGATAGCTATCGCTATTACTCCACGAAAAAGTTTCCTTATATCAATGGCGGGTTGAGAGGGGTTGTAAATATTCGAGGCGATCGGGTTGATCCCCAACCTCGGGATAATCCCATCCGCCCACCAGGTGAACCACTTCGAGGTGCGAAAATCACCGACTTCATCCGCGATGATGAGAAAAACACCTACACCCTAAAGTACGATCTTCAAGGCAAAACTAATGCGGTGAAATACACCATCAACAAGGATGGCAACTATTCGTTCGTTTATCAAAATGCTAATGGCAAAGAAACGAGCGAAACCTATCGCAGCCGCAATAAACAAGATGATAAAGACAAAGATAAGAAAGATAAAAACGACAAAGACAAAGATAAAGACAAAAAGAAAAAGGATGACTTTGACAGAAAGCAAGTGGCCAAGGATGATGTACCAGAATCTTTAACCTTTAAACTTTCGAGCCCTGCCTTCAAAGGTGACGAGGCATTCCCCAAAGAATTCACAGGCGATGGCGATGGTGTTTCCCCTCCTTTAGAGTGGAAGGGCGCACCAGAAGGAACGAAGTTTTATGCGCTCACCCTTTGGCACATCCCAGGGCCAGGCGATGAAAAATCGTACTGGGTTATTTACAATATTCCTGCTTCGGTTAATAGCTTGCCCAAGAATTCCATGAGCATTGGCAAGGATGGATTTAACGACAAAAATCGTACAGGCTATGATCCCATGAAATCCAAAGGCCCGGGCGCCAAACAATACAACATCACCATTTACGCTTTATCATCAGAACCTAAGTTCAACAAAGAGAAAGTTACCCGCGCAGAATTGCTATCAGCAATCAAAGGTATTTCTTTGGCAAAATCCACCCTCACCTATAATTACGAACGAGGCGGAAAGTGATTGTAATTAGGATCAACCCAAATCATTAAGGGTGCCCGTGCTTGCGCCAAATTTCTCGGTCTCGATCCCCATTTTTTGCAGCATTCTTACATAAAGGTTAGACAGTTGGTAATTGTTCTTTTGGTCAAACGCCAAATGGCCCTTATGTTTGAATCCACCTCCCGCAAGAAAAACGGGCAGATTATCTGCAGAATGGGCAGAAGCATCTCCCAAACTGCTTCCAATAAGTACCTGTGTGCTATCTAACAAAGTTTTTCCAGATTCATTTGTAGCTACAAGCTTATCTAGAAATCCTGCAAAGTTCTGGTATTCTTTTTCTTCATAGCGAGCAAATTGCTCAATTTTTGCAGGGTCTTTTCCGTGGTGTGATGCATCATGATGACCAATGTTAAGATCAGGGATATTTTGCTGCCCCTGCTCGCCCAAGCCCAATACAACAACTCGAGTTGAATCGGTCTGCAATGCCAGATGTATCAAGCTATACCATTGCTGCTGGCTAGCAACCCAATGCTCCGATTGCTCAAACTGCTTTGTAGTTGCTTCTACTTTAGGTTTTGGCTTAGATACCCAAGCTTCATCCTGAAGCAACATTTTTTCCGCTTCACGAATTGAAGATGCCAAAAGCTCAAGCCTTCTCTTATCAGCAGAACCTAGATTTGCACTCAAGGTTTTCAATTGGCTTCTCATGCCATCAAGAATACTTCTGCCATATTCCAATCTTTTGATTTCTCTAGCTATTTCATCTGG
>CAMDHK010000214.1 GCA_945897965.1 Candidatus Kuenenia stuttgartensis
CACCAATCAAATAAATATTTTTCTTAAGCATTAGATAGCAACTTCCTGTTTAAATCTTATTCCTTCGCAACTTTTCCAAGACAGTTTTCCTCATCACATCTAAAGGTGCATTAAATGATGTAAAAAGATTGAATTGTGCTGCAGCCTGAAAAACAAACATTTCCACTCCATCGATAACGATGGCCCCTGCTTGCGCCGCATCTCTTAAAAATCGGGTCTCGATTGGATTGTACACTGTATCAAATGCAACATGATCCTTGGTAAAGCAATTTGAATCCCAAGGTGAATCATTCTCATTGGGGTGCATCCCCACGGAAGTGCAATTCACCAGTAAGCCGGATTTAAAATCATTCCTTTGGCTCCAAGGCATAACTGCAACACCAGCCTCAGAGGCTAATTTTTCAGCTCTTTCAGAAGAGCGATTGCAAACTTTTACACTGCAACCCGCTTTTTTTAGTGCGAATACTGCAGCACGCGATACGCCGCCCGCTCCAAGAATCAAGACATCTCTATTATTTAGCGTTTCACCCAACTTGTTCTTGATAGCTGAAATAATACCTGTTGCATCCGTGTTCTCGGCATGAAATCCATTATCAGTTTTGACCAAAGTGTTGGCGGCACCTATTTGCTTCACTAGATCAGAACTTGTTGTCGCAAAACGAAAAGCACTTTCCTTATGCGGAATCGTTACGCTATAACCCATTACCGGAATCGATTGATAAGCTTCGATAGCTGTAGAAAAATCGGATGCTGAAATATGAAAAGGCAAATAAACCCCAGGAAAACCCAAAGCCTTAAAACTGGCATTATGAATCGCAGGGCTTAAACTATGGCCAATAGGATCGCCCATAACGCCAAAAACCTTGGTTTCTTTACCTAAACTTTTGATGTCATAAACTGAAACCACATCTTTAAAAATTGGAATACCCGGAGCGTTCACCAAATTAGCAGAATAATTGGTATACATCCAAGGGTTACGCTTCTGGGTCAAAGCAAGCACTCTGGAAGGAAAACCAATGGTTCCCATGCAAAAAGCAATCAATGGAAGACTTGCATGCTGATACAAATTAAGGATTCTAACTGAATCGGAATTATTGTTGGCAAAGCAGGCGATTTTCACCAATTCTGGACCCTGCGATTCAAAAGCTTTATGCAACACACTGATATTAGCTGGGGTTTGGGCAAAATTATGATAACTAAGAATACGCAAACAATCGTTAGACGTAGAAAAGTTGTGAAAACAATCAGCTTCGACATCGATCGCATGAGCCCCAGATTTTTGTGCCTGAATCAATATATTAATGCGACTTTGCTCATCTTTTTCCCAAAGCCCGCCATCAATTTTTCTTCGAATGGTCACAAGAGTTGGGCCTGTTATATTTTTTAATATCTCCGCAATGGAATACTCTTCCTGAAGAAAATCCAGCCTTAACTCGACCAAATCTGCACCAAAATCAAACGCGTGATTGCAAGATTGCACCATCTGAATGCATGTTTTCTCAGCAATTACTGCGCAGACACCATTTTTTAGTTCGGCTAATTTCATGGGGAAGTTGTGTTATCGTTTCATAGCTATTATTAAAAAAGTTCAAATTAACCCAAATCAATGTTTCTTAATTACCTCTAAACATCCTAAAATAACACCGTCTAGAGATTTTATGAATACTAAACCTTTGGGACATCTCCGCTTATGGGAGTTTACGATAGAGACTATTACAAAACCAACTTCAACTCCACCTTTGAAAAAGGATGGGGAAACATAAGTATTTGTAAATGGCTAATAGGAATTAACATAGTTCTTTTCATTTTGCAGATCAGCACTCGAACTTCTTCTGGAAACGGATTAGTCACAGATTGGCTTATACTAAATCCAGCCAAAGTAATCGATGGGGAAATTTGGCGCGTCTTTTCCTATGCGTTTCTTCACAGCGTGGACAGCCCTCTCCATATTTTAATGAACATGATGGTTTTATGGATGTTTGGTAAGGAAGTGGAAGAGGTGCTAGGGGCGAAAGAATTTCTCCTTTTTTATCTGGTGAGCATTACCATCGGGGGAATAATTTTTGTTCTCGGATCTCAATTAGGTCTGCATAACTCTTACGCAGTGTGTTTGGGGGCTTCAGGTGGTGTAAGTGCGATTCTTATTCTTTTTGCGTGTTGGTTCCCCAACCGCACCGTTTTATTGTTTTTTATCATCCCGATGCCCATATGGCTGATGGCTGTTTTGTTTGTAGGGTTTGACGCTTTCAATCTTCTTTCTGGGAAACAAGGATCTGTGGCAGTAGAGGTGCATTTATCAGGCGCTTTATTCGCCTACTTGTACCATGCGTTTCGCTGGAAACTACTTCCGAGAAAAATGCCCTCAATGCAATTATTCAAGCGTAAACCAAAGTTAAAACTGTATCAGGAAGAAGTTCATGCATATGCACCCAAATATGAACCGAAAGAAATTGGTATGCCCCAAGATATGTTGATTCGAGTGGACCAAATATTGGAAAAGATCTCGTTGAGTGGAAAAGATAGCCTTAGTGAAGAAGAAAAATCATTTTTATACAAGGCAAGCGAAACAATCAAACGGAAAAAGAACTAGGGGAAATGCAATGGCTATGTACGAATTTAGCTGTAAACGATGTACTAAAGAATTTGAGCAGTTGGTATTTGCTGGAGAAAAACCAGTTTGCCCAGATTGCAAGAGTACAAGCTTGGAAAAAAAGTGGTCTCTTCCTGCTAGGCCAGGTAGCCAAGACGGAGTCAGTTATTGTGAAACAAATTTGCCACCTTGCAATCCTAACTGTTGCAAAATACCATAAAATGTACGAAGATAACTAAATGAGGTTTATTAATACCTTGTAAAAATCACATCTCTCCCGGTTTCTCTGGAATCTTATCCAGGGCGAAAGGGATTATTTGAATGCAACTAATTACAACTGATTTGTCATCAGAGGACGGAATGAACCGCAAGATTACTGACCAAGAAGACCCTCTTCTATTAACCTTGGAAGAATCTAGCAAGCTTGTAGCACATACTCGCGACCCAGCAGAAACGATGGAAAACATCGTGGAATTAATTTCATCTCGCTTCAAGGCTGATGTTTGCTCGGTTTATTTTCTTGAAAGTTCCGGGACCGAATTAGTTTTGGGCGCTACCGTGGGACTTCGAAAAGAATCTATAGGCAAAGTTAAACTAAAAACTACGGAAGGCTTAGTTGGATTGGTGGCAGAAACTCTGCGCCCAGTGATGGTAGCAAACGCCTTTTCCCATCCAAGATTCAAATACATTCCAGAATCGGGTGAAGACCCATACCTTTCATTTCTGGGCGTTCCCTTGGTAAAAGCTGGTGGCTTGGTTGGGGTTTTGGTTATCCAAACTGAAGAATCCAGAAGCTTTTCCATAAATGAAATAAGAACATTGGTTACCGTTGCGGCCCAACTTACTACGGTTGCATCGGATGCAAGGCTTCTTTCCCAGTTAACTGCAGCTACCCATGAACCCTTTGCACCAGTTGCAACCTCAAGTACAACGCACGAATTGCACGCAAGGCTATTAAGCCCAGGCGTTGGAGTTGGTCGAACCTATTCCATCGACAGCCTTGATGAATGGCGCTCGACCACTGCATTCAAGCCCGCAGGACTGGAAATTGAAAAAGAGCGAATACAAAAGGCGATGAGCCTGGCAAAAGAAGAATTAGCCGCAATGGGCGTACGGATCGCACATCTTGTGGGCCAAGATCACGGTGCGATTTTAGATGCCCAACTTATGATCTTACAAGATCGAACCATTGAAAAAGATTTGATGACATGCGTGATAGAGGGAATGAGTTCTGAAACTGCCCTTATATCAACGCTAGACAAATACCTCGCTGCATTTCAGAAAATCAAAGCACCATTCTTTCAAGAACGCATTTACGATATCAAAGATGTATTCTTGCGTGTGTTATGGAATCTACGGCCACAAAAAACAAATGGTGGTGCAGGCCAGCAGCGAATTGTTTTGATTTGTAAAGAAGCTTCGGTGATGGAGTTATTTGCAGTAAGCCCGGAAAAATTAGCAGGGGTAATTGTTGAAAAAGGGGGGCCCGAGTGCCATGCAGCAATCCTTGCCCGGGCGCTTGGAATCCCGATGATGCAAGTAAGCGAAGGCTTCCAAGATTTATTAATACCTGGGAAAATTGTGCTAATAGATGGGCCCACCCAATCGATTTGTCTTGACCCAAGCGAAGCTCGGATCCACGCACTTACTCAGCCTCTAGAATTGCCAGAATCGCTTTATCCCGTTCAATCAAAGTTAGAAAAAGTTCCAACCGTATTTGTAAACATCAATCTCCTTTGGGAAGTACCCACCGCTTTGCATTTAGGCGCAGAAGGTGTTGGGCTTTTCCGCAGCGAATTTATGCTTCTTGCACGGCGAACCATTCCAACCGAAGAAGAACAATTTGCAATTTATTCAAAGCTTCTAAAAAACATGCAAGGCAGGCCCACAACCATTCGCACTTTTGACCTTCGTCCGGATAAACTAGCATCATTTTCCGACATTGGCGGCGCAGCTTCTCGTGCGTATGACTGGCGCAAAGTTCTGGATTCACCACCATTACAAAAACTTTTTTATGAACAAGTCAGAGCAATTATGCGTGCCGGGGTTGAGGGAAAACCTAAAATCCTAATCCCACTTGTCGCATCTACCGAGACTCTCGATTTTGTCATGCAAACTATGCAAGACGCTCGAGAATCGTTGTCTCAAGAAAAACTCGATCACAACCCAGACATCCCTCTTGGCTTAATGGTTGAAACCGCAGCTTCTATTCCAATGATGCCTTTTTGGGCTGATAAAGCATCCTTTTTTGCCCTTGGCACCAATGATCTTTTTGCTTCCGTTATTGGTTTAGATCGAAATGAAGAAGCAGGATCCTCCCAAGGGGATCATTGCCATCCTGGGTTTCTGAATATCTTATCTTCCGCAATTGATCACGCCCACGCTGCAGGCAAACCAATAACCGTATGTGGAGAACTAGCTTCGGACCCTTTAGGGGCCACATTTCTTGCAAGTTGCAATGTCTCAGCCATTAGTGTTTCCGTTCAAAGATTACACCCTATTTTAAGGGTGTTAAACAGCATTGATGAAGCCAGTTTAAATGAGTTTAGAGCAACCTACAAAAAATTGACAAAAGCTTCAGAAGTGCGGGACATGCTTTTAAAATCGATCCAACTGAACATTAAATAAACTTCCAAGCTTTGCTTAAGCTTGAAAGTTTAACAAAAGATGTTCCGTAATCATTAGAATTGAAATGCCGAAGAGAGGACTTGAACCTCCACTCCCTTGCGAGAACTAGCTCCTGAAGCTAGCGCGTCTGCCAGTTTCGCCACTTCGGCATGCAATACAATCCTAAGGTAAGAAACTTATCCGTCAAGACACTGCTTGGAATTATTACGGAATAAAAGGGTTTTGAAGGGATGAGGAATCCGCCAAACCATCATTGTTTGCAGCAACTTTGGCCAAAGGAGGGTGAGAATGTGAGAAAATGGGATTAGATAATAAATAATAGAAATCTGATGAGCAATAACGATCACCACGGTCAGGAATCAAAGATTTAGAATGAGTCTCGGGCCAAGGTTGTTCAGGAAAGAACAAGAGTCCAAGGAAATTAGCTTTTGCGAGTATTTCCAAATGAAAGAAATTGCCCTTGGATACAGGAAGACAACTCGCAAGAGCATCTCGCCTATAAACCCGGACAGGAAAAAAGGGATCGACATAGCGAACACCAAAGATGAACCAAAAAATCCAGCTTTGAATACGACCTGAAATAGAACCAGGGCCCGAAATATTTTCAAAAGGAATGCACAAAAAGAACCTGCACAAGAAGCCTTTAACAAAAGAAAAGAATCTCAAGGGAAGTGAATAAAAATCCAGTACCCGAACCGCACCAGCAATGTGAGTTTGTTCGATATTTTGCAACATGATTTTAAGCACCGAGGGTTGGCAAAAGCGTGGTAACAATGGTGCAACTACAAATATATCATTTGAGGAGTGCTCAAACCCAAGCCTAATTGCATCCCCCTCTGATATGGAACTTGTTGCCAAAACTTTCAAACTAGACAGGACATAATTAGATGCATACTTCTCCGCTGCAACCTTAATTTCCAACAGTTCTGATCCATCCATTTCTTTACCAATGGGTGCAACTATAACTTCCACCTTGTTTTCAAATGTTGCAATATAATCAAGCCATTTCTTTAGCCCATGTTTTAACGAGGCCATATCTTCGATCTTTGCAAAAAGTAAAAAACAAAGCGAAGAGCTCGATACTGGGATAAAAAAATATTCTTTCATGCAAACTTTCGACGGTAGAAATTAAGAATGATCCATAGATACTATTTTAATAAAGACAAAAGGTCTGCTAAGCCCTTTTGTTTCTGATTCCTTTTTCAAATATAGAATATCGAATTTAAATCTGGGAAAGTTTTCCATCATTTCATCAAGATAATCTGGCGAAGTCAGCACAAACGCTTCATTTTTGGTGCAAATTGCTTTAGACAGATTTTCCCAGCCAACCACTGTTTCTACAGGTTTCCCCAGATGAAAGGCCAATGCATGCGCCTCCATGTTAAAAAACAACAAACTATCACCCGTACTTTTGCGGATTATTTTTGCAGCAGATTTCATCTCCCGCATAGGTTCCAACTTGGGCAGATAAAAATCAACAAACCAAACCCAACCAAACATACTTGCAACCAACAAGATTGCAATACTGTTGAAAACCATATTGGTAGTAAGAAAACCCTTCGACAAGCAAGTTTTCAGCGCATCAGACAAGAGCACCGCTAAAAAGATTGCAGCCCCAGGGTAAGCTGGTAATAGATAATCCGCCCGCTTGTAACTAACCAGGGATAAAACAAAAAACATAACAAGAAACCAAATCAAACCAAACCAATGAATCGATGATAGTTTGAATCGATTGGTACAAAAAACTGCTATGAGAGAACCATAAAAAACAGGAGACCAAGGGGCAAAATCAATAAAGAATTGGTAGGCGTAAAACCAAGGCGGATGAGATCGCAGCGCTCCGTTACCCAATGCACGAACCCAATGATGATACCCAAAAAAAACCTCGTAAAACTTGCCATCACTTTGTTTGTTGATCCAGTAAAAATAAATCCAAGATAAAAACACTACAGTCAAAAATCCTGGAATCATGTGATAATCAAGGATACT
>CAMDHK010000215.1 GCA_945897965.1 Candidatus Kuenenia stuttgartensis
CTGTAATCACCGTAATCTATTGACTCTATTGCACTTGCGTCACCAGAAAGAGAAGGGAGAAAGGGAAATAACCAAGCTTTTTTCGCAGCATCAAGTTTGCCGCCGTACTCGGAAATCTCGAAAGCTTCGACCAAGTGCACTTTTTCACCCTTATCCAGCCCATAAGTTTGGATCACTAAATCGCGAAATCGATCAGCATAGGGTTTGATCCATTCCACCATCGCCTTTTGGAGCCACGCTTTTCGATCATTGCAATTTTCAGGCAGGGCATCGAAAAACACTCCATTATAAGGTAGCCATTCGTAGAACTGTGAAACATGACAATCCAGCATGCTCATTATGGAATCAAAAACAGGTTCAACATCGACCACAATATCAGCATGAAAAGGAATTGGTTTGCGAAAATCATCTGCAAAATATCCAAAGACGGGATTAACTCGCAGGTGTGGCGTATCGGGGCAAACCGCAGGAACTGTAACCATATATGCAGCATCTTGCACTAATATCGAAGTGTAACGATGGTCTGGATGATAATCGTTGGGCCGGTGAGTCAGAACCAGATCGGGTTTAAAGTTGCGTATAAGTCTGATGATTTGATGCCTGGCCTCCAAGGTTGGCATTAAGGCCCCATCCGTAAAATCAAGCACCCGGTATTCGGTACCGATAATCTTGCCAGCAGCGGCGGCCTCTGCTTTCCTACGCTGGGCCAACTCAGGCCCTTTCATGGTTTGATGCCCACCACTACCATCCGTTACGCTTATAAGAAGCACTTCGCACCCATGCTTGCGCCAAAGAGCGGAAGTACCACCCACTTTAATGTCGACATCGTCGGGGTGAGCGCCAATTGCAAGAATTCGTGGAGAAGCCATAATTAATTTCCTTTAGCTTAATAAACTAGTTCAAGAAAAAATATACTCGGATCGCAGTACAATTTCCATCAATTGCATGGAAGATTCAGGCTAAATTCCCATTTGGTTCATTGAATTTATGATTTTAATCTTAATAGTAGGGGGTAAAGTGACCGGCAAGCTTTGACATTTTCTACCTTAAATCCTCATTTATTGGTTCTTTGTTACTTTATTTGGTAGCATTGCCTTGGTAATATCATGCCTGCTGGTCGTCAAGGAAAGACGGCGTGGTTGGAGAAGTTTCTCTCAATTCGCGAAGGTTGGAGCCCAATTCCCAAGCATTTTATAGTCGCAATGATTTGTATTGGGAGATTCTCTATTGGCTTTTCCGATGACCTTATTGTTTGCATTGACACTATTTTCGAGCGCAACATTACTGTTTTTAGTGCAACCCATGGTAGGGAAAATACTTCTGCCTTATTTGGGCGGTACACCTTCTGTTTGGAATACCTGCATGGTATTTTTCCAGGCAGCGTTATTAGGTGGCTACACGTATGCTCATTGGCTCACAAAAAATAGACCGTTTAAATCGCAGATTTTAATTCATGGCATCGTGCTTGGCGTTGCTTTTTTGCCCCTTGCAATTATGCGTTTCGATGCGGGGATTCTCGCAAGAACTATTTTGCCACCGCCGACTTCAAGTAACCCTGCCCTTTGGTTGCTCGTTGTTTTAACCTTAGTTGCAGGGCTACCATTCTTTGCAGTTTCGACTTCTGCACCATTGCTTCAAAAATGGTTTTCAACCTCAGATCACCCTGATGCCAAGGATCCGTATTTTCTTTACGGGGCAAGCAATCTGGGAAGTATGATAGGTTTGTTGATTTATCCTTTTGTGATTGAACCAAAAATTGGTGTTGCAACCCAAGCCGTGCTTTGGGTGTTTGGTTATGCAGGCCTTATAGGTATGACCTTTCTTTGCGCAAGGATGGCATCCAAACGCCAATTGCCCGAAAACACAAAAAGCAATTACGTTTCAGAACCCTCGCCCAGTAGTTTCACAAGATTTAGATGGGTGGCACTCGCCTTCATTCCTTCCAGCCTGATGCTGGGAACCACCACTTATCTCACTACCGACATTGCTGCAATTCCATTGCTTTGGATTCTGCCTTTGAGCCTTTATATTCTCAGTTTCATTCTGGTGTTTTCTCACATACCCGCTTCCGTTTACCTTTTATTTGTAATCAGCGTGCCTATTATTTGGCTTACTAAAACTGCAAATCTTCCAGAATGGCAGGGCTTTGGCTTCGATGCTCTGACAAGCTGGCTCGATGACACAGCTCGAGCACTTAAAAAAGATACCTCCGTTTCTTTCTTCCAGATTACTTACACTTTGCTTACCGTGATGTTTGTCGGGCTATTTTTCAAATCCCATAATCGGATCCGCTTGGGCATGGTCTTGGTCACCCCCATTCTGCTTTTGTTTGTGGTCTTTATGCATCAGATTAAAACCGCTCTCGACCTTCGGGAAGTGGAAATCATCGGCATCCATCTTGCACTGCTTTTCGTAACTGCAATGTTGACTCATGGCGAATTGGCAAGAACCAGACCGCCTGCATCGCATCTAACCGAGTTTTATCTTTTGATGTCATTAGGCGGGGTACTCGGGGGCATTTTTAATGCGCTTATTTCTCCAAGCATATTCCCACGTATTCTTGAATACCCATTAGTTGCAGCCTTCGCTTTAATTTTACTTCCAGGCTTTTCTTTACCCAACCCCCTTAAATGGATTGCTGTTCCCATCCGAACTTTCAGCTTTCTCATTGGGGTTGTTGCAGTGGGAATACTTTTGGTTCAAAATTGCTTGGATCGAAGTTATGCGCTCGAAAAAGCAAATAGCGTACCAGAGTTTACTCGCAGCTTTGCGCGCATGATTGCAATGGGTTGTGATGATCGCACCAATCTTCTTTTTGAAGAGCGCAATTTCTTCGGCTGCTTTACTATTCAAAAATGGCACAGCCCCACCACAGGCGAATTGTATCACACCATGTATCATGGCACCACCAACCACGGTATGCAATGTGTTGAACCTGCTGAAAGGCGCATCGATACCCTCACCTATTTCCATAAAGTCGGGGCAATCGGCCAGCTTTTTGAAGCTGCTGAAAAAAAGAAGAATGGCGCACCCGTCAACATGGGAGTTCTTGGAGTTGGCACCGGCACCCTTGCTGCATACTCCAAAAAGGGCTGGGGCCTTACCATGTATGAAATTGACCCCGCAGTGGTTAAATCTTCCATCGACCGATCTGATTATTTTTCATTCGTTAACGATGCGAAAAACCGAGGCGTCAATGTCGATATCATTCTCGGTGATGGCAGATTACAATTCCTAAAAGCACCCGATGCATCTTACGATCTTATTTTCATGGATGCATTTACTTCAGATGCTGTTCCTGTGCATCTATTAACCCGCGAAGCTTTTGATATCTACCTTAAGAAACTTGCACCAGGTGGGATCATCGTCCTAAATATTGCTAATCGTTACCTTAATTTTGAACATGTTCTAGGAAACATGACCGAAGATCGAAATATTGTAGGCATGATTCAAGGGGGATACGAAGTCCGAGAGATAGATAAGTTTGGGACCAATTGGGTGGTAATGGCCCGCAAAACTGAAGATTTTGGCGTTCTACCCGAACTTAAAGCAGAGCTTCAGACCGATTCCGAAGATTGGGTTGAATCATGGAGAAAGATTGAATCCAATCCCAAACTTGGAGTTTGGACTGACGATTATTCGAATTTGCCAAGCATATTCAAATGGAGTCGATAGACTAATAACAATTATACTTTTTTAGCTAGGAGAAAGACCTTGTCTCCCTTCCAGATCAACATGTTAGCAGCCTATGCGTTTACACTATTCAGCAGTGCAACGCTGTTATTCCTTGTGCAACCCATGATCGGGAAAATGATTCTTCCCCTTCTAGGAGGCACCCCCGCAGTATGGAATACCTGCATGGTTTTCTTCCAGGCACTACTTCTCGCTGGATATGGGTATGCCCACCTTTCCACAACTTTTCTAGGCGTTCGAAAGCAAGCCCTAGTGCACATGGGCGTCATGCTTTTACCCATTTTGTTTTTCCCAATTGCAATCAATAAAACCTTTCTTGAAGGTGGCGAAGACAACCCTATTTCTGGGCTTCTTATGCTTCTCTTCACCTCGGTGGGGATTCCCTTCTTCGTTGTCTCCAGTAGCGCACCCATCCTGCAAAAATGGTTTTCCAGCACCGATCACCCTGCTGCAAAAGACCCCTACTTTCTTTACGGTGCCAGTAATCTCGGCAGTATGCTTTCCTTGGTTGGCTATCCTTTATTTGTCGAACCTTACCTTATCCTTGCAGACCAGAAAAAGTATTGGGCTGTAGGCTACGGATTTTTAATGCTTCTCACAGCATTAAGCGGCTGGCTCATGTACAGATGCGCCCCTGCGGAAGTTTCAACCTCGAGCAATCTAGAATCCGAAGATGAAGCAGAAAAAGTCTCATGGGGCCGTAGAGGCTGGTGGATTCTTCTTGGTGCAGTCCCATCTAGTTTGATGTTGGGCGCAACCACTTATATGACCACGGATATTGCAGCCATCCCTTTACTTTGGGTGCTGCCTTTAGGTTTATACCTCTTAAGTTTTATCATTGTATTTTCGCGAGTGCCTGAATGGGTTCACTCTTCGATGATAATTGCAACCCCCATGCTTGCACTTCTTTTAGTTTTCATGATGCTTTCAGAAATCAGACCACCTAAAGTTTACTACACGGTGGCAATCCATCTTGGGTGCTTGTTCACTGTTTCCATGGTTTGCCATGGAGAACTTGCAAGAAACCGCCCCTCCACCAAGTACCTTACCGAGTACTTTTTGTGGATGTCGTTTGGTGGCGTGGTAGGTGGGCTTTTCAATGGCCTTCTCGCACCCATCGTCTTTTACGGCATTGTTGAATACCAGCTTATCCTTATGGGTACATGCTTTATTCTACCTCCGCTTTTCACGAGCAAACCTAACAAATGGAACAACCTTGCTGATCTTAGCCTCGCCCTGCTTTTCATCATTGGTGGCGGGGTGCTCATCTACTTAAGAACGAAAGATAACGACATCCAATACGAAATCTTGAAAAGCACCAACCACTGGATCTGGCATGCAAGTATCGTTGGCATTTTTCTTGTTTATGGTGTTTATTACATATTCAAAGAAAGAGCCCAACGTCTCGAGCGGGCCTTGGATATTGTTCTCCCACTCGCATTAGCATTTCTTTCTTTTGGTCTTATCTGGGGCCTTTTTTCAGACACCCTATGGCCTAGAGTCAAAGGCTTGGCCGGTTGGATCAACCTCAAGCCTGCGCAAACTCTTGCAATTCTTACTTATGGTGTTCCCACAGTTCTTTGCTACACCTTTGTCGAGCGCCCTTTCCGCTTTGGCTTAAGTGTTGGTGCAATTTTGCTCGCCTCCGGGTTCAACACTCTTTTTGACACTACTGTTTCCTATCAAGATCGAAGCTTCTTTGGTGTCCTAAAAGTCGAGAACGATCGATTCTTCCGCAGACTCGTTCATGGTACAACCTTGCACGGCAAGCAATTCCTTGATCCAGATGGCCATAGCATTCCCCTTACTTATTACCATGAGACAGGGCCCATCGGCCATGTAATGGCTGCGTACAATGTGCCCGACAAAGACAACAAATACCCTAATTGCGCTTTCATTGGTTTGGGTACAGGCACCATGGCAGCTTATGCAAATAAAGACCAGCATGTAACTTTCTACGACATCGATCCCGTGGTCAAACGCATTGCTTTTGATAACGACAAGTACTTCACCTTTGTTGAAGATGCTCGCAAGAAAGGCGCAAAGGTTGACCTTATATTAGGGGATGCTCGACTAACCATGGAAAGGCAAGACCTTTCCGATGATGAGAAGTACAAAATCGTCGTGGTCGATGCGTTCAGTTCTGATGCGATCCCAATTCACTTGATCACTCGTGAAGCACTGAAAATGTACCTCACGAAAATCACTCCCGATGGTTTGATATGCTTTCATATTTCCAACCGCTACCTTGATCTTAAACCCGTGCTTGCAAATCTTGCCCGGGCGGAAAATCTGAAGACACTTTACTTCAGTGATGATGATGAAGCAGAAGCAGGGAAAGCTCGTTCAACTTGGGTGGTGTTGGCAAACAACCAAAAGGCACTTTCCCGATTGCTTACCAAAGAAAACCTGAAGCCGATTCAAGCTGAATGGGATAAGCCTCTTAAAATGCTTTCAGGAATGTCTTGGGAGCAAAGCCCTGGGCCTGGCTCATTTGCCCTGATGCTTTTGGGTGCGTTAAAGAACACCGATGCCCCATGGGAACCTGTAAAAACGCGTGATGATGTGGGTGTTTGGAGCGATGACTACTCCAATCTTCTCAGCGTATTCATGTGGTAAAGTAGGCCAAGCTCCAACAAAAAAACCTCGCCCGAACTTCTTGGTTCAGGCGAGGTTTTTCTTTTATCCCGACTCATTCTACCATTCTATTTCCTGCCCTAAGCCTTCTGCTTTAGCTTTCTGAAACACTTTTAATGCTACAGCAAGATCTTCGATACCTAAACCGAGCGACTTGAATAATGTGATTTCAGAAGGATCAACCCGGCCTTTGTAACGACCCCCAATGATCGGGCCCAACTCGCGAACTTCACCCCACTTTAATGTCCCATCTTCGAACCCTTTTTGAAAATCTCCAGCCTCAATTCTACATTGGTCACGGCTATCAACCACAATCCTACTGAACTTCTGCACTGCTTCCGGGTTTAGCTCTGCCTTGCCCATGAAGTTGGATCCTATTGCGTTTACATGCATCCCTTCCTTAAGCCATTCTGCTTTAAAGAATGGATCGCGAGCGGAAGTCGCTGTCACAAGAATATCCTTATCCATGGCGACATCATCTGGGTTTGCAAACGGGGTAACTTCAACTCCACAAACCTCAGTCATCTCTTTGGCAAAGGCATTGCGGTGTTCTTCATTGGGGCTGAATACATCCACCTTGGTGATGGTGCGAACCTTGCAAATTGCAATAAGTTGAGTTCGGGCCTGCTTGCCACTACCAAAAATCCCCACCCGCGATGCATCTGGATTAGCAAGATACTTCGTTGCAACACCGCTGGCAGCGCCTGTTCTTACCTGCCCAAGATAATCAGCCTGAATCAAGCTAAGCAGATCTCC
>CAMDHK010000216.1 GCA_945897965.1 Candidatus Kuenenia stuttgartensis
GAAGCCCGAGGCATGGGGGTTGAAAACGTCCTCGCACTTAGGGGCGATCCACCTAAAGGTGAAACCGAATTCAAAGCCACCGAGGGAGGATTTACCCATAGCCTTGATCTCATCGAATATATCAAAGAAAAAAACCATTTTGCAATCGGAGCATCAGGCTACCCTGAAGGCCATATCGAATGCACCGATAAAATTCTCGATTGGGATCGCACCGCAGCTAAGATCAAAGCAGGAGCGCAATTTCTAGTCACGCAACTGTTCTACGATGTGGATGCATTCCTGACTTTTCAGGATTACCTACGAACCAAGCACAAAGTAAATGTTCCAATCATTCCGGGAATTCTTCCCTTCTTAGGTGCAGAGCAGGTGAAAAGATTCACCGCAATGTGTGGCGCAAAGATTCCGCCAGCTATATTGCAAAAAATTGATGCTTGCAAAACCGATGAAGAAGTACGCAAGGTGGGGGTTGAGGTTTGCACCGATATTTGCAGTCATCTAATCAAGCATGGCACCAAGGCGATTCATATTTACAGCCTTAACCGAGTGCCAAGCTCTGAAGAATTAGTTAAAAACCTTGGACTGATTTAATTTAACTTGGTAGTATGCGTGACTAGGTTTGGGGTGGTCCATTTCTAATATTGGGGGCCGACATGAATGCATTAATAAAGTTCATCTCTGGTTTTGTATTAACACTAAACCTTTCCTTTATTTGCATTAGCAAAGCTGATGCGCAGCAGCCGGAAGATTTAAAGTTGGTGCCTGGTAATGCAGTTGCAGCGGTGCACATGGATCTGGCAAAGCTTTGGCAGTCTGAATCAATGAAGGAAATGCGGGAGCTTTTGAAAAAAGCTGGCCCTAAGGCTTTGATCGAATTAGAAAAGCGTTTTGTCCCAGACCCCCTCACTGTTGAAACAGTTACTGGGTTTGTGATGTTTCCGAAAAATCCAGGGTCCCCTCCTGAGCTTGCATTTTTAATTTCACTTAAGAACCCAGTAGAAGAAAAGGCTTTGTTCCTATCTGCAATGCCTGATGGTGAAACAATAAAAAAAGATGGCATAACCATGGTGGTGAAAGATGGAATTGGCCTGATTTTGATGAATCAAGGTAAGCTGATTGCAGTGGGCACCCCATCTATACTGCCTACCTTGGGAAAAAACACTGCGCCTGCCAAGGGCGACTTTGCCCGATTTTTAAAGGGCGATGCTGCCGGGCTTATCAATGCTGCAATCAACCTCGAACCCATACCCAAAGAGGTTTTTGCTTTTGCTCCACCACCTTTCAATTCCATCGTCAATGGCATCCAATACATGGAAGCGGGGATCGCTGTTGAAAAAACCATACGACTTTCCACCACGATCACCTACGAAAAAGAAGGGCAAGCAAAAGCTGCGCTGGAAACCATTAAAGGGTTTGCAAAAATGGGACTAGCCCAGTTAGAGGAACCCCGAAAAGAAGTGGAGAAACGGGTGTTTCCTAAAGACCAAGTGGGCGCCAACCCATTGACCGACCTACCCGAGTTTTTAGCAGCCATGGTTGGCTTGGCAATTCTTAACGAAGCAGAAAACCTCTTGAAGAATCCCCCCATCATCCTAGCTGGGACTTCTTTAAAAGCGGATTACACCACGCCCCAGATTTCCTCCAATGCCTTGATTCCCACCTCTGCAATCGCAATTGGTATGATGCTGCCTGCCGTTGCCAAGGTAAGAGAAGCTGCCCAGCGATCATCGTCCATGAATAACCTAAAGCAAATAGGCTTGGCCATGCACAATTATGAAGCCACTTATACTGGTTTTCCCGCTGCAGCCATCTGCGACAAGAAAACGGGCAAGCCCTTGCTCAGCTGGCGGGTTGCGATCCTGCCCTTTATTGAGCAAGAGGCACTTTACAAACAATTTAAATTGGATGAGCCTTGGGATAGCGAACACAATTTAAAGCTTGCAAAGAACATGCCCAAGGTTTATTTCCACCCTAAAGCGAATAAGCCAGGCGACAATAAAACACATTACCGTCTTTTCTATGGCAAAGGCGCTGCATTCGAACTTGATAAATCTGCCAAATTACAAACATTTACGGATGGAACCTCCAATACCCTCATGGTGGTGGAAGCTGAAGAGCCTGTGGTTTGGACCAATCCTTACGACCTTGCTTTTGACCCAACCAAAGCTTTGCCAAAAATGTTGAGCATCGATGGCAAATTTTCCGCTGCTTATGGCGATGGCTCGGTACGAACTTTCAAAATGCCCATCGACCAAGAAATATTAAAGCTGCTGATTCAGAAGAGCGATGGCAAACCAATACCCCAAGTGCCATAAAAGGCTTGGTTATTGACAAAAATAGTTCAATGGTTCGCGACATGTTATCGCTAAATTACGGCACAATCATTGCCCCATGTGGATATTTAATTCAAGATTACGTGCATCATATTTTTAACAACGAATTTTGGTTTATGCGCTTAACTTTATAACTTGCAACTAATTAAAGTGAAGGAATAAGAATTTAGATGTTACAATTCTAACAGACGGTCTAAAATAATTGTTGAGACCTCGGATACAGCAAATGGTGGATAAAGTAGTTTCTAAAAATGGAAAGTTGATTCGCTTAACTTCAGAAAGATGGAGTCACATCACTGAAGAACATTGCGAGTTAGCTGGTATGAAAATAAAAATTTTTGAAACCATAGCCAACCCAGCAAGAATTTTGTGTGGAAATGATGGCGAACTTTTAGCTATTCGTGAACTTATTGCAGGGAAATTTCTGGTGACAGTCTATCGGGAGATAGATGAAGACGGCTTTGTCATCACGGCTTTTCTTACTCGAAAAACACGATCATTGGAAACAAGGCGGCAATTATGGCCATAATGGATGTTCAAGGATACTTAAATTTGGTACCCACCCTTCGAAGTTTACCGGGGGGCTCCTTGTGGTCCTCTTATGATGCCCAAGCAGACACTCTTTATGTCAATTTCAAAAAGCCCGCCTGCGCCACCGATAGCGAATTAACCCCCGATGACATAATCGTTCGTTACGAGGGTAATGAAATCATTGGCTTGACAATTCTCCATGCCAGTAAAAGATAAGGTTTGACGAATTATTCTTGAACCTTACTAGGCGTTCACCAAAAATGTTGGTTATTTAGTCGTCTCTGAAAAACCCACAAAAAGCTTCCAAACTGGTTTATTTAGAAGCAAAAGTGGCACCTAAAAACCTCCAAAACTAAGAATCTTTACCGCGAAGACGCTAAGTTCGCTAAGAAGCACCAGACAAGTCCGAAGTTCTTGTCTTCCTTTGCGCTGAGTATGGTTTTACAAAGCAAAGAATTTTTACCGCAAAGACGCTAAGTTCGCTAAGAAGCAGAATACTAGTTTAACTTTCTTGCCTCTTGTCTTCCTTTGCGCTCTTTGCGTCTTTGCGGTGAGAATGCCTTTATTCTTCTACGATTCTTTACTGCAGAGAAGCAGAATACTAGTTTAACTTTCTTGCCTCTTGTCCTCCTTTGCGCTCTTTGCGTCTTCGCGGTGAGAATGCCTTTATTCTTCTACGATTCTTTACTGCGGAGAAATTTTGCAACTTACCGGCACGCAGAAATCATTTAGCTTCCTTAATTGCTGCGGCTTGATTGGGGAAGTTGCCAGAAGTGGGTTTTTCAGGGACGACTATTTACAACGGATTTGCTACCCCAAGTGCCATAAAAGGCTTGGTTATTGAAAAAAATAGCTCAAGGAGAGCCCTTTTAGGGGGCGTTTCTCCTTTTTTCCTCATAATTGGCTCCTCAAATACGGTCAAACTTAACCCTTTCTTAACAATCCTGTTGGCAAATCTGGTCTCGCTCGTCAATAATGTGTGTGGATACGCTATTTGAGCTAATTCCAAACTTTAGAATTGTCTCTAGGGGAGTGGTTTCATGATTACCCGCCTTGGTTCTTTAATACTTTTTCTTGGATTGGCTTTTGCAATCGTACAAGCCCAAGATGCAAAACCTGCCAAGGAAGATAATAAAGCCATACAAGCGGATGTGACCGGTAGCCAAGAACGGCTTAAGCAACAGTTTAAGGATTTCACCACCGATTTATTAAGACTGGCCCAGAGGCTTGAAAACAGCCCCAAAGCAGAAGATCGCGATAAAGCTCAAGCATTGAAGAATGCTTTAAAGTCAGCTTCCGAACAAGGGATTGAAGTCAAGTTCACCACGCTTATTCTAGCTCTTAAAACCTCTAACGCTTTCAAAAATATCGATACCCTGCAAGGTGTGCTCACGCAAAATCAGGAAATCCGCGATGACTTACGCAAGCTTATCGATGTGCTGCTCAAGGATGACCGCGAATCCGCATTACGCAAAGAACGCGAGGAAGTACAAAAGCTTCTCGAAAAATTAAAAGAAGTGATTGAGAAACAAGAGCGCGTTCAAGCCAACACCGAGTTGGGCAAACTAGGAAAAACAGACATCGCTAAAGCCCAAAACAAAGTCACCAAGGAAACCAAAGACCTTGTCGATCCTAAAAAAGCTGGCGACCCCAAAGACGGCAAAGATTCGAAAGATGGTAAGGGTAAAGATTCTAAAGATGGCGACCCTAAAGACGGTAAGGGCAAAGACTCCAAAGACAGCGACCCCAAAGACGGTAAGGGCAAAGACTCCAAAGACGGCGACCCCAAAGACGGTAAGGGTAAAGATTCCAAAGACGGCGACCCTAAAGACGGTAAGGGTAAAGACTCTAAAGGTGGCGACCCCAAAGATGGCAAGGGTAAAGACTCTAAAGGCGGCGACCCTAAAGATGGCAAGGGTAAAGATTCTAAAGATGGAGATCCTAAAGACGGCAAAGGTAAAGACTCTAAAGGTGGAGATCCTAAAGATGGTAAGGGTGGCGACCCGATGGATAGCAAAGCCGGGGAATCTGCTGATATGCCCCCCAATCCTGAAACTCAGATAGCTAAAAAACAGATTCAAGAAGGGGTGAAGGAGCAGGAAGCTGCAGAGAAAAAAATCGAAAAAGACGACAAGCAAGGCGCATCAGAAGATCAAGCCAAGGCTGTTGATAAGCTAAAACAGGCACAGAAAAAACTGGAAGAACTGTTAAAGCAATTGCGTGAGGAAGAGATCGAAAGATTGCTGGCGCAACTTCAGGGCCGTTGCGAAAAAATGCTCGCAATGCAAATCGCAGTTAAAGATGGCACAGTGGCATTAGACAAAATCATTACGGGCAACCCTGATAAAAAATCCAGCAGGGCAGAAGACCAAAAAGCTCTCGAACTCTCCGACAAAGAAGATGAAATCAGCAAGGAAGCCAACAAGGCTCTCACCCTTATCGAAGCAGAAGGTTCCGCAGTTGCATTTGCAGAAGTATTCAAGCAGGTGTTGGGTGATATGAATACCACTGCGGGCAGGTTGCGCAGAGCCGATGTGGGGGAAGTTACGGTTGCAATTGAAAACGATATTATCGATGCCTTGAAAGAAATGGTGGCTGCATTAAAGAAGGCCCGCAAGGATAATCAAGAGCCCAAGCCTCCGATGCCCCCGATGCCGCCTTCAAGTGGTGGAAGTCCCCCAGATCAAAAGTTGATCGATATGATTGCAGAATTAAAAATGATCCGATCGATGCAGATAAGGGTAAACAATCGCACCACCATCTACGGCAAGCAGATCGAGGGCGAGCAGGTCCCCAATATTTCCAAGGTTGCAGATGCTAAGGAAAAAGAAAAAGCTGTAGGAGTGAGAAAAGAGTTCAAAGACCTTTCCACTAGGCAGCAGAAACTTTCCAAGGTGACAGAAGACATAGCCAAGGGTCGAAATAAAGGCCAATAAACGAAGGGTGTTAGCAATGATTAATGGATCAAGAATAGTTGCAGGCGCTTTGGTATTGGGCGTATTAAGCTGGAGCTGGTGCAGCGGTGCAAACCCTGTACCCCCAGTAAAACCCATTTTGGAAATTCCATCCTTTGGGGTGTTGAAATCTCCAACAGCAGCAGAGGTTAAAGCCCAAGCTGATGCATGGGCGAAAACCAAACCTCCACTTTCCGCAGAACAACAAAAGGCGATGGATGCCTTGTGGGCAGGCGCAGATAGTTATTCCGATAAGCTTGCACAAACTTTTGCTCTGCTCGACCCCGAAGCAGCATTGATTCTCAATCAGGCAAAAGAATCTGTCTTTGAAGCCCCACAAGAAATTCCAGCATTGCTTAAAGATGCTTCCAAGCCAATGTTCTTTAGGGCCAACCTAGCAGTTACCTACTCTAGAATCTTAAGCCAGAACAAGGTGTATGAACTTGCGCTGGATACTTTGAAACTATTCCGACCTGAACAGGTTGCAGATCCTTCCTCCTACCTTTTTCACAAGGCTGTTGCTGAATACTCCCTGATGATGAAAAAAGAAGCTGATGATACCATCAACAGGCTGCTCGATGATGTTTCTGAATCTCCCGAACGCTACCGCAATGTTGCAGCATTGATGGCAATCGAGATGATGGTGTGGCGGGACAAAGACTTGGGCTGGATTTCACGCAAGATGGAAAACATCCAGCGCAGGTTAGATCTCGGGCAAGGTGGCAACAAGACACAAAAAATCCAAAAGGAAGTAGTTGTGCGCTTGGATGAAATGATCAAAGAAATGGAAGATCAGGCAAAGAAAGCTGGGGATGGCGCAGGTGGCCCTGGTGCGCCCGGCGCAGGCAACGGCCCTCCTGGAAATAATGTGCAATCCTCCGCGCCTCAACAAGATAGCATTGGTGGTAATGGTGGCGGTGCAGGTCAGGTAGATCAAAAACGAGTGCGCGAACTTGCAGAAGTATGGGGCAAACTTCCTGAGAAAGATAGAGCACGGGCCATGGTCGAACTCACCCGAAGCCTTCCTCCAAAATACCGTGAAGCTGTCGAAATTTATTTCAAACGATTGGGAGATGCGAATCCCGCACCGTGATGAACAAACCTTCCACTATTCTTACTCTGGTTTTCAGCATTGGGTTGATAGTCTTTACGACTCAACCCTTTGTCGTTGATGCT
>CAMDHK010000217.1 GCA_945897965.1 Candidatus Kuenenia stuttgartensis
CGAAGAACGCGAGCTTCTTTTACGGTGTGAGTTAAAGGCTTTTGCACATAAACATGCTTGCCCATTCGCATAGCCATCGCAGCAGCGGGTGCATGGGTATGATCAGGGGTACCGATAACTACAGCATCGATATCCTTGCCCATTTCTTCGAGCATTTTGCGGAAGTCATTATACTTCTTAGCTTTGGTGAACTTTTCACCCTTCTTGCCAAGGGTATTATCATCGATATCGCAGAGGCCAACAACTTCGCCAAGGGCGCCTGCCTGATCGATATCGCTACCACCCTTACCACCAACGCCTACGCCAGCAAAGCGAAGACCTTCAAGAGCAGATTTCTTCTCTTGTGCGCCAGCAATGCCACCTGCCAGCCAAAAGCCAGCCCCAGCAATGGAAGTTTGTTTAACAAAACTACGACGATCAGGCTTTCTAATCATTTTAAATTGCTCCTAAAGATAAACAACAAAAACAGCACCACCTCTGGTATAGAGGTGGTAAAAGGTTGAATCAGATTCAAGAAGTCTAGTCTAAAGCTGCGAGAAGGGTTGCGCAACAGGTTTTACAGTTTTTGTGAGAGGTTGCACTTGGGGGGGCATAATATGCAAGCCATCGCTATTGGGCTTTTTGCCATCCTTTACCGCTAAGGCATGATGTTCAAAATCAACCCAAGCAAAATAACTGACCGCAATGCACAAAGACCATGCAAACAAGTTAGGGAAAAGCGATGGGCCAAAGAACTTGACCGCGGTTCCTGCAAACTGATTCAATTCCACTGTTACACCGTTAAAATCAACACTGCAAAGCTCATCCAAAACCAAATGCGACAAAAATCCAACCATGGCACTTGCAGCCATATAAACACGAAGCAATGTAGAGTCATGGGTATAGCAGAGGAAAACCAAGCCACCCGCAATAACCATCGCAGGAATACTATGGAACATCCCCCTATGCACACTTAAACGCCTGAATATGTTGGAAAGCCCAAATCGTATAAATACATAAAGTATGGCCAAGATGGCAAAGGTTTGATCTTCTGTGAGGCCAAAACCAAGCATGCGCTTAAGCAACATCAACGGCACAACCACCGCAGTAAGATTGAACATTTCGCGTACCGGAACGCCACTACTGCTATCAAGATCTGGCAGCAACCCACTAACTGCGGTGATACCCGCAGCCATCAAGCTGGTGCCCCAATCGAGATCAAAATAAAAGGTAGCAAGCAAGCCGTTGGCTACTGCAAGCATGGAAGAAAACCTAAAATGTCCGCGATAACTAGCCATAAAGCACCTCCTTGTGCCAAACGAAAAACATAAATCAATCAGGCTTCATGCCCAGATTTTTAAAAAGAAATCCCATTTGATCAGCAACTTCATCAAGAATTTTGGCGGTGGGCTTACCCGCACCATGCCCTGCCTTTGTTTCAATCCGAATAAGCATGGGGTTGGGCCCCTTGTTGCATTCTTGCAACATTGCTGCAAATTTAAAGCTATGCCCAGGCACCACACGATCATCCGTATCCGCAGTAGTAATCATCGTGGCGGGGTACCGAGTTCCGTTTTTAAGATTATGATAAGGCGAGTAAGCATAAATAGCTTTAAATTCATCTTGATTATCTGCAGAGCCGTAATCATCAACCCAGAAACGCCCAGCAGTAAACTTATGAAACCGAAGCATATCCATTACGCCCACTGCGGGAAGGCATGCGCCAAATAAATCGGGCCGCTGCGCCATGCAAGCACCGACCAACAATCCACCATTGCTACCACCCTGAATCGCCAGCTTAGAGCTTTGGGTGTATTTTTCATTAATGAGCCATTCCGCTCCTGCAATAAAATCATCAAAGACATTTTGTTTAAGAAGCTTAGTGCCCGCTTTATGCCAGGCATCGCCATACTCGCCACCACCACGAAGGTTTGCAACTGCGAATACCCCGCCCATTTCCAACCAAGCTATCCTGCTGACAGAAAACGAAGGCGTAAGCGAAATATTAAAACCGCCATAACCATACAGCAGCACAGGGTTGTTGCCATCTTTTTTCAACCCCTTGCGATAGGTGATAAACATAGGCACCTTGGTGCCGTCTTTGCTTGGATAAAAGACCTGCTCGACCTGATAATCATCGGGGTTGAACTTAACCTTTGCGGTGCGATAAACTTCGCTGGTGCCTTTTTTCAAATCATAACGATAAATGGAAGGTGGCGTTGCGAAGCTGGAGAAAGAGTAAAAGGTTTCGCTGGAATTTTGCCTGCCACCAAAACCACCTGCAGTTCCAATACCAGGCAGCGGAAATTCAGAAGACGTTTTCCCATCGATTGAAAACATCCGAACTAAAGTTCGCGCATCCTTTAGATAACTTGCAATAAATTGTTTTCCAAAAAGGCTGGCACCCTGAAGAGCTTCTTTTGTCTCGGGGATGATTTCAACCCAGTTAGCAGGTTCAGGCTTTTCCAACTTAATAGAAACAACCCGGTGCAATGCGGCTTTATAATTCGTTTTAAAATAAAGGGTGCTACCATCATTGCCCACCAAGGAATATTCATTGTCGAAATTATCGATCAGATCCACAGGTTGCGAATCTTTTTTAGTCAGATCAAAATAAGTAACCCGATAATTATGATCGGTGCCCTTCCAAGTGGTGATGAGCAAGTATTTTCCATCTTCCGTAACTTCGGTTTGAAAACCCCATTCAGGATGATCAGGGCGCTTGTAAATTAATTTATCTTCTGATTGAGCTGTTCCAACTTTATGGAAATAGACCTTCTGATTCAGATTAAGGCCTTGAAATTTAGTGCCTGCTGCGGGCTCATCAAACCTACTGTAATAAATACCCTTGGCATCTGGAGTCCATGCGGGGCTTGCAAATTTGACCCAGCGAAGCTCATCTGTAAGCTGTGCTCCAGTATCAACATTTAAAATGCGCCAAACATGCCAGTCGGAACCTGCTTCAGCGATGCCGTATGCTAGAAGCTTCCCATCATCACTGGGAATCCAAGAGGAAAGAGCAACAGTACCATCTTTCGCCATGGTGTTTGGATCAAGAAGAATACGAGGTTTCCCTTGCAGGCCATCTTGGACCAAAAGAACCGCTTGGTTTTGCAAGCCATCATTGCGGGTGAAGAAATACCTGCCTTCACGAACAACCGGCGTAGAGAATTTTTCGTAATCCCAAAGCTCAGCAAGGCGCTTGCGAATTTTTACGCGCTCGGGGATTTCAGCAAGATAGGCATTGGTGACAAGATTTTCCGCTTCAACCCAATCTTTCACTTCGGCAGAATTTCGAACATCATTTTCTAACCAACGATAAGGATCCGCAACTTTAGTTCCATGATGAATATCGACCTGTTCAATTTTTTTAGTACTTGGATATTTCAATGGAGGACCCTGAGCTTTAAGTGATTGGCTACTGAATAAAGAGATAATAACCCCAAGAAGAAACAAAGATCGGTAGTTCATATTAGTCCACCAAAAGGCAATAAAGCCAAGCCGTAAGGAGAGTGCTTTCGACAACATTGGGCTTTAAGAGCATGATTATAAAATCAACTGAAACTAACTGCTGATGAAAAACAAATCAGCTTCAGTAAATAGATTTACTTAGTTTTCGGGTGCAGGCGCTGGAGCAGGTGCTGGCGCACCATCTTTTGTAAGTTTACCTGGCCTTGCAATTACTTTATCAACTGAATCTGGAGGGCCATTGGGGGTAGTCAACCTCATGTAATCCCAAAAAAGAAAACCGCCACCTATTAATTGCGCAAGCAATGATAAAATCAAAATGCCTGTGTATGCATCACTGCGTGTGCCCGATGAAGAGGCCTTTGCCTTGGCTGCCATGATTGGATACCCTCCTTGATAAACTTCTTGGTTTGGCTTTTAAAATTAGCTGCCTAGAATGCGACTTGCAACACGATCACCTGCAATCGGCTTATCAGACAATGGTTTAACCGGTTGGGCAACAGCTTCATTAGGTGTAACTTCGAGAATACGAACGGTGCCCAGATATTTGGATTGAGTAGCAACCGCAGAAAGCCTGAAGACTTCAAGAGTATGCCCTTTTGTAAGGCCAGCATCAGAGCCAATAGAAATTTTGATCAAGCCGCTGACATCAGCAACCTTAACCATGCCTTCGATATTATCTGGTGGGGGATTCTTAGTTGCTTTGTTAACTTGTGTCAAAGCCGAGGTACCGCCTGCTTTGGTCCGTTCCATATCTTTGGCCATCTCGCGCAATTGAACTTCCAATCTTTCATTAGTTGATTTGAAAGTTTGTGCAGAGATTCTTTCTGCAATTTCCTTTGCCCTTGTTTGTTCTAATAGTGTGGAAATTTCTGAATTACGTTTCACTTCCGCTTTCAGAATCTCACTCATCTGGGCGTTTTGTTCCTGCCTACGACTTGATTCTGCAACCGCGGTCTGCAGCACGATATCTTTTTCATTCAGCTTTTTAGAAGCTTCATTATATTTCTTATCTAAATCATCCTTCACCCTTTTAAAATCTTCCACTTCCGCTTTCAGCTTCGCAATTTCAACTTCTTTTTCCTTCACGGAAGAAGAGCCACTTTCCTGAAGCGTTTTATTTTCTTCCTGATAGGTAGTATTGCTGGCTTTCAGCACTTCCCGCTCGCGCTGTACTTTTACGATTTCAGCATTCTTATTGGTGTCTGCGGTGAAAACCATCAGACCCATTGCACCTACGAACAAGCTGAATATTAGATTCACAAATACCAGAATTTTTCCTACAGGTGTCATGGCCTGACCCTCACTTATAATGTTAGGACTTTACCGCAGTCAAAAAACCATTGCTTTTATCTTAACAGAAACAAAGCAATATATCTTGACATTAGTAATATTTACATCCGGGCGGGACTATGCCTTGTATTGCAATGCTTGTCAACGGCAACAATCGCCAGCCAAACGAATGGGCCAGAAATAGTCGCAAGCAATTATAAAAAAGGGGTAAGAAGGGAAAGAATGGCAGGTTAGGGGAGGGTAACTAAGCCGCGATTGCGTAATTCCGTAAAGCGGATATCAAGTTCTGAGCGTCTTTTGGTCAAATCGAAGTGTTCGAGGGTTAAATTAACATAGGCTTGTTCGATTGCATCAAACTCTTCTGCGAATCTTTGGCGCTTAGCTTTTTCTTCTTCAATCTTAGTTTGCAAACCTTTAACAAGGATGATGGGTTTGCCATCAGGCCCTAGTACCGTTTTGCCATCAGCATCTTTTTGCAGATGATCAGCCTGAATGTCAACCAGTTTCTTGTTTTCCTTTGAGGTATCATCCAGCACTTTTTGCATGGCCCTTATTTCATTATCAAGATCATCAATCTTTTTTCCAAGTGCGTTCAGGTTCTCGAAAGTATTTCCATCGATGTCTTTTAATTCTTCAAATTGCAAGGGAACGTACTTGGCAGTTAAGCGAACAGGTTGCCCGTTTTTCAGAGTAATGTTCTTAGCGGGTTCTTTCTCCGATGCCTTGTTTTTTAGATACTCTAATTCATCAAAGTAATACTTCTCTGTCGCAACAACCTGCGACTCTAGCTTTTGCATTTTATCACGGCCCGACTGATAACGGTTTACAGCAATCCCAATCGGGCTAGGGGAACCATCTTTAGCATCTTTGAACCATGCTTCCATCTTTGCCTTACGCTGATCAATTTCCTGCCAAGAGCCATCCTTGGGTTTGCCATCTGCCCCGATTACCGGAGTAAGAACCGGATTGGAAAAAAGAGCTATCCCCCAGGTTGCAAGGGTGAAGCTGCTTAACGCAAGCAGGTAGACCATTTTTTTGCCGATATTAAGAGCCATGGCTTCCTTTTAACTTAATCCGGGTCTAGTGGTTCGCTTCTACCGCACGCAGATTCTTTTCCTTCACCTCATTACCCACCCTATAGCCCTGCAATTTTTTATGCACCGAAAACAACCGCTCACTGATAACATGAAAATCACTAACCAGATTACTAGTTTGATCCCGTTGGTCTTCCAGCTCTTTTTCCATCTTTGCGAGCAATAACTTTTCTTTGACTAATAGTGCCTTCTGAGTTTTTATACGCTCATCATACTCCAGCTTGAATCCCTCGATTTGTTTGGCACGCTTGGCCCTACGGCCCATTTCGATAAGCAGTTCACGATGCTCCGTGACGAATATCGCCTCTTCTCTGGTAAGATGGGCCTCTAAATGATCGAAGGCACGCGTCAGCACCACCGCATGCCCATCCAATGCCTTGGAAGCGTAATCCGGGCCGACCACTGCCACAAGCCTGCGTATCGATTCTTCCGAACCTTCATCCACAACTTGGTACAGGGAAAGTAACAACGCAGCGATTGCAGTCCGGGATTCAAATTTGCTGATAATATGAGCTTGTTGTGGGAGCCTGTTTTTTTCGCGAGGTTCTGATGATAAGAATAAATTATCCACACTTTCACGAAGCGAAGTGTATTCATCCGCAAGAGTCTTTGGGTCGGCTTTGTTGATCAAATCATAGTACTTGCGCCTGTCAACATAAGTAATGGCATTTTCCATCAGTAACTTGGAAAGAAACCGGGCCTTATTATCACTACCTTCGATTTCTTTTTCTTTGTCATCAAACTTCTTGTGCATGCGCTTAACTTCATCAACCTGGGTTAGAACTACCTTGTTGTCTAATTTCAGGGGGCCACCCGCATCTTTAAAAATCGCATTTAACGCGCCATTCTCAAGGCCATCGAGATTAGATTTGATGTTTATATTTGTTTTGGTGGTTTCATCATCATCAAAGGGCAAGCCATTTAGAACAATATCTTGCCTAAATACCAGATAAGTCCAGTTCTTGCGAACGCCCAAATCTTGAACTAGGATAACTCCCAGGCCAAAAGCCAGCAGAGTGTTTAACAGCGCAAAGATTTTTCCAAGTAGGGACATCGAATAACCTGTCTCTTGTTCCATAGGATGGATTGCACTAGAGAACCTTTCTCTTAATTA
>CAMDHK010000218.1 GCA_945897965.1 Candidatus Kuenenia stuttgartensis
GGGGAGTTATATTTTGGGCGGCTTTAAAAGAAATAAGGAATGCAAAAATCCCAGCGATGCAGGGGGTGATGCGGAGGGAGAATTCGCTGGTGCCGAAAAGTAGGACAGCAGTTTTTTCGAGCCATAGAAACCCAAGAGGGGCGATTTGATAATGCCTAAGGGGTTTAGTAAGGCTGGCAAAATCAGAGTCAAAGAAATTTAATGCAACAAAAGCCTCATCGCCCCAGAGTGGGAAATTCAGGCCTAATCGCAGCAATCGTAAGCTAATTCCCATTAAAACAAAACCGATGCAAAACCCTATTAGCAGCTTTTTTTTTCTGCCCCAGGGGTTTTGTTCGGTCCTTGCGGTTACTGCCATGCAGAAGATCTCCCGAAATGTCGATGAATTAACTGCTTATATCAAAGTTTGGGGCACCGAGGGAAGAGGAGTCAGCGAGGCAATTTGGGGCAATGCCCTTCCTTAACCGGTCTGGCAGAAAAGATTAAGATTTGGCACAATCGCCGTTTGGTTAGGAAGAATCATGGGCACAAGGAAGTGCGATGCCGTTGAAGCCGGAAAGTAATTTGTTCGAAGAGCCAAGCAAGCTTAAAAAAGCTGGATGGGTAATAGGCTTTCGTTTACTTACAACTGTACTAATATTATTGCTATCTTTTAAGTGTGTTTATATTTTTCTAGGCGGGAACTTCTACGAGGTCGTGCCCGGGAAATTTTATCGTTGCTCCCAGCTTGGACCCACAAGGTTGGAATCTGTCATTAAGAAAAACAACATCAAAACCGTGGTTAACCTTCGAGGTTGTTGCGATACGGTGCCTTGGTATATGGATCAGGTTCAAGCGATTAATAATTGCAATATATCGCAAGAAGATCTGAGCTTTTCCGCAGGCAGGTTGCCTTCCACTAAAACCATCAACCAATTGGTGGATGTGATTGATCAAAGCGAAAAACCTATGTTGTTTCATTGCCATAAGGGCATTGATAGAACAGGGATGGCAGTGGTGATGTCAGTGTTATTGCAAACAGATATCGGCATCGATGAGGCGTTAAGGCAATTGAGTCCGTATTATGGGCACCTCAATATAGGACGGACTGCACATATTGATGAGTTCTTTGTTTTGTATAAAGAGTGGCTTGCAAAGAACGAGATTAGTCATTCGAATGATCGATTCAGGGAATGGGTAAAAAAGCACTATGTACCTGGGGATTGTGTTGCAGATCTACATTTAATTGAAGGTGATGGCGAGGTTTTGCATTTGGAAAAAGGCAGGAGTAAATTGTTGAGGGTTAGGGCACAAAACACATCGATTAGGGAATGGGTAATGAAGCCTGGAACCAATGCGGGAATTAAAGTTAAATGGTTATTGCTTACGGATGATCGCAAGGTAATTGCGAGTGGGTTTGCAGGTAATTTTCAAGCAGTGGTAAAGCCAGGCGAGGGTATAGATTTTTCGGTAGTGATTCCACCTTTGATGGAAGGTGGCAGTTGCTTACTAAGGTTGGATATGAGCGATCCGCAGCATGCAGCGTTTCATCAGGCAGGTTCAGAGATTCTTGAAGCAAAGGTGATTGTCCAATGAAAGTGCTGGTACGAGTAGTGGGAACTTTATTGCTGGTGGGGTTGATTCTGACAAGAGTCAATCTGGGCCAGATTATGGATTCGTTTGCAACACTACGCCCAACTTATTGGGTAGCTGCTTTTCTGCTTCTTTTTTTTACCCAAGTGTTGAGTTGCCAGCGTTGGAAAGTCCTCGCTACTGCAGTTGGTTTTGGCGGGACATTTTACGAATACCTCAAGTTCTTTTTCATTGGGATGTTTTTCAACCTTGCCTTGCCTACTTCGGTGGGTGGCGATGTGGTTCGTGCTTGGTATCTGGCTTACAAGATGAAAGATGATTTGGTTGAAAATCGAAGGAGCAAGGCTGTTTTGACAGTTTTTGCAGACCGGTTTAGCGGTGTTTTGGTATTGGTTGTAATTGCAGTTATAGCAACAATTTTCAGTCCCGTGGAATTGCCCGTGTGGGTTAAAGGTTCGGTGATGTCGGTGGGGTTGGGTGCTATTGGATCGTTGGCAATGCTGCCCTTAATTGCAAAATTCTCAGTTCGGTTTCCAAAAATACTGGTTGTATTGAAAAGTGCAAAGCTTTGTTTTGGGAATGTGAAGGTTTTGGTGTTAACCACTGCGATGTCTGTATGGGTTCAACTTTCAAGTGTTTCAATCATGATGCTGATAGGTTTGGGGATGGATCTGCCCATACCGTTACCCTTTTATTTTGTGATGGTGCCTTTGGTTACGCTGATGACCATGTTACCTATAAGTTTGGGTGGAATGGGATTGCGGGAAGGTGCGACAGTTTTAATGTTGACGCCTTTGGCAATCGCACCTGCATCCGCAGTTGCATTATCTGTACTATGTTTTTCTGTTTATGTAGCAGTAGGAATGATAGGGATCTTTTTTTACCTGGGTTCACGGGGAAGCGCTTCAAGCTCGGACATGAAAGATGTTCAGTTGGAAGGCGAAATATCCGGGTCAACCGAATTGGAGGAATCGCACGATGGCTCTGCTATCCGTAATAATACCGATCAAAGACGAGCAGGATAATATTCTTAATTTGCATGAAAAAATTGCTTCTGCATTGGAACCCTATTGTGCTAAATCCAATGGATCAGGCGTGAACGAATTTGAAGTTGTCTATGTGGACGATGGCAGCATTGATCGATCAGCCCTAATTCTCGCAGAACTAGCCCGACGCGATACCCGCGCCAAGGTTGTTGTGCTTAAAAGAAACTACGGCCAGACTCCTGCTTTGCAAGCGGGTATCGATTGGTCAAAGGGTGATTTCATCGCCACCATGGATGGTGATTTGCAAAATGATCCTTCAGATCTGCCGATGTTGTTAGAAAAAATTAGTGATGATTGCGATGCAGCGCTGGGTCAGCGCGCCAACAGACAGGATGGTTTTTGGCTCAGGAAGTTTCCCAGTTTTATTGCGAACTGGATTATTCGAAAAGTAACGGGTTGCTCGATAAAAGATATGGGCTGCACGATACGAGTGATGAAAAGGGATTTGGCGGTTGCATTGCCTTTGTATGGAGAGATGCACCGATTTATTCCAGTGCTTGCGCAAATGTGCGGTGGCAGGTTGACTCAGGTTCCGGTGAAGCATCATCCGCGGGTTGCGGGAAAAACCAAATACAATTTGACGAGAACTTTACGGGTGGTTTTGGATTTAATCACTGTGAAGTTTCTTTATTCTTATCTAACAAGGCCCATGCATTTTCTTGGAACGGGCGGTTTGTTTGCAATTGGTTTGGGCTTTGCGAGCGTTCTTGGAGCAATCGCAATGAAATTGTTTAGCGAGACGGATATGACAGGAAACCCATTGCTACTTTTAAGCGTGATGCTGGTTTTGGTGGGTATACAATTAATTTCCATGGGCTTGTTGGGTGAAGTGATGACCCGCACTTATTTTGAAAGTCAGGGAAAAGCATCATATCTGATTCGGGATACGCATAACCTTGATAAAGCCATGATGAATAAGGCCGCATAGATGATTTATTGCTTGGTTGATTGCCTTTTTCATTGAAATGGATGTGAATACCTTTTACAATTACATGAAGATTTGATGTTCGCTCCATGCTACTTAAAGGTTTTTCCCATGCAGAAAAAATTAGCATTTACATTGATTGAGTTGTTGGTGGTGATAGCAATCATTGCCATATTGATTGGTTTACTGCTGCCTGCGGTTCAAAAGGTTCGGGAAGCTGCAGCACGGGCCAGTTGTGCGAACAATTTAAAACAACTCGGGCTTGCCACCCATAATTTCCATGATGTTCAAAATTATCTCCCGCCTAGTAGGATTGCGGATAACTATGCCACTTGGGCAGTTTTGCTTCTGCCTTTTGTGGAGCAGCAATCAGGCTTTAATTTATGGAACCTTCAAGCTAGCTACGGGGCTAATTCACTTGCTGCGCGTAGCGTTATTGTTAAATCGTATTTATGCCCTGCAAGAAGGGGAAGTAGTTCCAATGCATTAAGCATTGATGGCGACCAAAACTCAGGTGCAGTAAATGTGGTTGGTGCTCTAAGTGATTACGCAGGGAATGGCGGAGACAATAACACTTCTCCGGCTTGGTACGACACTTGGACTGCAAAGGGTGTGATAATTTGGTCGACTTCGAATACTGCCACGGGAATTCCGATAGCACAGGCCAAGGGACAGTTGAAAATTCTTGATATTACTGATGGAACTAGCAATACGATGATGTTTGGTGAAAAGCATGTACCGTTAAATCTATTTGGTATAGGTAGAATAACGACCGGGGGTCCTGCTGGTGGTGATGGATCTGTTTACAATGGCGATGATGAAGAATCTTTTGTTCGTTGTGCGGGGCCTGGGTATGGCATAGTATCCGACCCGAAATCTGCATTAGGCGCATTCCGGTTTGGCAGCGTGCATAGTGGCGTGTGCCAATTTGTATTTTGCGATGGCAGAGTGAAAGCCATCAATAATTCGGTCAATACCACCATGCTGCAGCGATATGCGTTGCGTGATGATGGTCAGATCATTGATGATTATTAAGTTACTTTGCGGGAGCAACTTTCAAATTTAAGTTGTTGTTATTATCTGGGTTGATTGTAATAAGCAAATCTGAAGTATCATAACTTCGATATATAGGACTAAACTGAGGCTTGGGTTGTTTATCCAAAGGCAAATCGGAATTGCCTGGGGGTTCGATCAAAGTTACTTTGTGTTTACCCGCAACCGCTCCTTTTTTGCCCATAGTTTCAAGTTCAAATGATCCATCTTTTTGTATGCTTGCTGTTGCATTAAGCTTCTTGGGATTATCTACAGACTCGCATTCGATAGTACCCTGAGTTACCGGTTGACCATTTTGAAGTAGAATAGTTCCTTTTGCAGGATAGAGTGTGACCCCGTCGCCACAGCCTGTAAGTAAGAATATTGCTAAAAAGAAAACTATTGATTTCATGTGAAGCACCTTTTGTAAATTAAACTAAACCGAAATAAGAATTACTAAGAATCTTATAAAGTTTGCAATAAAAGCAAGTGTGTATCGTCTTACTTGTGGAGTTAGTCTTCATTTGATTGTGCGGATTACAGATTAACATGAGTTGAAAGCAGAATTAAGCCGCCTGTTTTCGGGGCGTTGAATAGTTGCTTTAGTGTTACGGTAAAGGGTCAATGTGGTTGATTAACTTTGAAAGATTTTGTACTATATTAAATATATTTAAAATCTTAATTATGAAACCAATGGCACTAAGGCGAACGCCACGACCTATGAATTCAAGGTTGAACTGGATAAGCAAATGTCGATCGGGAGTTTTAAAAGCAAGTAGGTTTTTAAGTAGAAAAGCTTATTGATTGGTCAGGATCACGACATTGCAATTGCGATAGAAGTCGGTGGCCTGGCCGATTTTTTTTGCCCGGAGTGAGTGTTTTAGCGCGATTGCATCCCATTTCTTTTCGGGCATGAATACATAAGCAGGTATTGGTTGCTCGAGGAAATGCTTAACTTCCTCTTCGGAAATTAGAGTGTTGATCTGCCGCTTGCAATAAAAAGTAATGCTGGGTTGAAACCAATCGTGGGTTGCGATCACAATTTCCCGGGTAAGGTGATCTTCAGGCAGGAATTGGGAAAGCATTTTTGGGGCTTTGATTTCATTGAGGTTTGAACCATTCCATGCGCCTAATGCCCCGGTAAAACTAATCGACCCAAGGCATAGAATTGCGAGTGTTGCGATGCGGTTTTTCTTTGCAGCAAGCACCAAGGCGAAGGTGCCACACATGATTGGAATAAATCCGATGAATGCCATTTGCTCGAGCTTTGGAATTTTTCTCCCTTTGATCCACGATATATCTGCCTGAGTTGAAACTAGAATCATTCCAAGACCGGTGATGACTCCAATTAAAACCAAAATTAACATTCCTGTTTTAGGAAGCCAGTTGGGGTAGGCGTGGGTCTCATTTTTCCAAGCAAGCATTGCTCTTGAAGTAAGAATTGCAATGGCAGGGTAGAGGGGCAGAATATAATTGGGAAGCTTGGTGCTCGAGATTGAGAAAAAAACAAGCACCACAGCAATCCAAGTTGCAAGCAAGCGGATTGCACTGCGATCGTTGATAGTGTTGTTTGAAGGTTCGGTGTTGAAAAGTTCTTTTTTAGCGTTCAAGAAAGTCATACCAATGAATGCGGACCAAGGCGCAGAGCCTATTGCGATGACGAGCAAATAATAGAACCAAGGGCCTGAATGGTTTTCCATCGCAGTGCTGAACCTGCCCAGGTTATGTGTGAAGAAAAAGCCTCTGTGCCATTGAAATTTTGTTTCTACGCCCACCCATATATACCAAGGGCCAGCAACTAGGAAGAATAAAAAAAGCGCGCCTAACAGATGAATGGAAAGCAGGCGCTGGGGTTGCCTTTCCCAGAGTAAAAACAAAAGAATGATTAACAGTGGAAGTGCGAGAGCGATAGGCCCCTTGGCGAGCATTCCTATGCCTGTGATGATTCCGCCCCAAAGCAGCCAGGTAGAATTGTTGTTTTGATAACCTTTGAAAAAAACAAAGAAGGACCACGCGACACAGGCGTTTAGAAGAGAATCAGGGTTGGCAAAATGGGCCGACCCAGCCCAAGCGGGCATTGCCAATAATATCAGCCCTGCGAGGAAACCCGTGCTCGCCCCGAACATGATCGTTGCCAGAGCGTAGGTTGCAAATAGAGAAAAGAGCCCCCCCAGAGCTGAAGGAAATCGGGCTGCAAATTCGTTCACACCAATAGTGTTATAGGATGCGATCTGAAGCCAGTAAAGCAATGCGGGTTTATCAACACGAAGATTATAATTATAAGTGGGAACAATCCAGTTTCCCGATTCCATCATTTCGTATGCAGCTTCCGCATTGTTACCTTCATCAATATCCCAAAGGC
>CAMDHK010000219.1 GCA_945897965.1 Candidatus Kuenenia stuttgartensis
ACATTCTTCTTACCTTTGAAATCAGCCAAATTAACTTTAGCGCCCTTGGTTTTGGAAGCTGCGCTTAATTCCACAAGTGGGGCAGGCTTGCCTTCTTCCACTTTATCTGCTGCGATTGCCATCACAGTTACTCCTAAAATCCCTGCGAGGGATAACAAAAATCTCCTCATTTACTTCTCCTGATTTTGTTGAACAAAAGGTAGGACCACAGCAAATGATCTTCTTACAAAAAAGCAGTCTTGGCAAGATGGTAATGCTAGAAATTTAAAATGTAGGGATAAAAAAAGCTGCCATGCATGGGATACGCATGACAGCTTAAATATAAAACACTGCAAATCGGGCTTATTTGCCACCACTAACTGCTTTTAAAGCATCGTCCACTTCTTTGATCAAAGGAGCAATGGTTTTAGTAAGGTCATCCATTTGATTGGTGCCTTGAAGGATGAGCTTAGGGTTGGCTCGCTTGCGCATTTCTGCAAAAGCAACTGGGATCTCTGCGGCAATCTTCTTCTCAATGATTTCTGCGGTGATCTTCTCGCGCACCGATTCCAAATTAATAGTGGTATCTGCAGGGATGCGCTTGTCGCATTTCACAATAATCAACCCTTCAGGTGTGCCAATCACAGGGCTGACTTCATTAGGTTGAAGAGCGAAAGCTGCCTTTTCAAGCTCATCATTGCCCGTGGTGTTTCTTGCAATAGGCCTGATTTTTCCAGCAGTTGCAGCAAGGGAAGAACTTTTCTGATTCTTTGCTGCCTTGTGGAATTCTTCTTCGGAATCTCTTAATCTTGGGTAATCAGAAAGCACTGCTCGTTCAAAACCTTTTTCATACATCACAATTCTACATTCAACTTTTTCACCATAGTACGCATCAAAGGCTTTCTTAATATCTTCATCGGTTACCTTGACTCTGGATCGAACCAACTTGCTCAACATCAATTTTGGACGGATCACATCTTCTTTCCATTCATAAAGGTTCTTGCGATAATTTTTAAGCACCTTGTCTACAAATGTCTTGCGATCAACATTCAGACCCTTCAAATCTTCGGAAAGGGAGTTTTCAACTTCTGCCGCGGTGACTTCAATACCAACCTTACGGCATTCGTTATCGATAATCTTTTTATTGCAAAGCAAGTCGAGCCTTTCGGTGCCGTAACGGGCGATCAAATATTCGCCCAACTCTTCTCTGGTAATCGGAGTATTGTCGTAAACATAAGCAACAACTCTACTGGAATAGTCAGAGTTGGTTGAAGGCATGTTTGAAGTTTGAAGTGATTTTGGCAGGGAAGCGGGCGAAGTTGTTTGCTTTGCCTCAGTTTTTACCTGGGGTGTTTCCGCAGCAACTTTTGGCTGGGGGATTTTTTTTAATACAAGCATTGCGGTAAGGGCAACACCAAGGGTTAATACACCTAAGCCGATGCGTTTTTGCCAATCAGTTTTCGATGAAAAATTTGATTCACTATTCATGGGTCTTGCCTCCGTGCAATGATCTAAATTTGGGAGCGTCCATTCCCCCGAATGAATATTTATAACTTTTATTTGGCCAGAGAAGCAATACCGACTAGGAAAGAGAACTTGAAATGTAAAAAGCAAACACTTGCTTTCTGTTTTTATGTAATTATCATGCTTACCAAGGTTAGTTTTTCAAAGTAAACTACCAAGGCATCGTATTCTCCCATTTTAATTTGAGGTGTTTAGCATGGCTGTGATAGGAAAAAAGGCAGTAAAAAAGGTTACGACTCCAAAAATCAAGCAAACCAAGCTTTTGATCAACAACAAATGGGTTGATCCCGTGGAAGGTGGCAGCTTCAAAACCTATAACCCCGCAACTGGCGAAGTCATCGCAAAAGTTGCTGAGGCTTCCGCAAAGGATATTGATCTTGCAGTAAAAGCAGCGCGCAAGGCGCTTGAATCTGGCCCTTGGGCGACGATGGATGCGGCAGATCGTGGCAAACTTATGTTTAAGCTTGCAGATCTCATCGAAAAAAATGCCGAAGAACTCGCTGTTCTCGAATCTTACAACTGTGGCAAAACCATAACAGATGCCCGAGGCGATTTGGTAGGCACTATTAACACCTTACGTTATTACGCAGGCTGGGCCGATAAGATCGAAGGCCGTACTGTTCCGGTTCGTGGAAAATTCCTCTCTTATACCCTGCGTCAACCGGTTGGCGTTATCGGCCAGATCATCCCTTGGAACTTCCCTTTGCTTATGCTTGCTTGGAAATGGGGACCAGCACTTGCCTGTGGTAATACGATTGTGCTTAAACCCGCTGAACAAACTCCCCTAACAGCGCTTCGTGTTGCAGAACTTGCAATTGAAGCGGGCTTCCCTGCTGGGGTTATCAACATTGTAAATGGCTTTGGTGAAACCGCAGGTAATGCACTTGTGATTCACCCAGGCGTTGACAAGATCGCTTTCACCGGCCATGTTGAAACCGCAAAAATCATTCAGAAAAAAGCTGCTGATACTTTAAAGCGAACCACATTCGAACTTGGAGGCAAAAGCCCCAATGTCGTGTTTGCTGATTGTGATCTTGAGCAAGCAGTGGAAGGTGCATTCCATGCAATCTACTTCCATTGTGGCCAGTGCTGCACCGCAGGCAGCAGACTTTTCGTCGAACAAAAGATTCAAAAAGAATTTGTTGAACGGCTTGCTGCAAAAGCAAAACAACGAAAAGTGGGCGACCCGTTAGATGAATCCACCCAACAGGGCCCGCAGGTTTCTCAAGAACAACTTGATAAAATCCTGCATTATGTCGCTCTTGGCCAACGCGAAGGCGCTAAGTTGGTCACAGGCGGGCAACGCAAGGGTGCCAAGGGCTACTTCATCGAACCAACCATCTTTGATGGCGTGCGAGACGAAATGGCCATTGCCCGGGATGAAATCTTTGGCCCAGTGGTCAGCGTTCTGCCCTTCAAGGACTTTGACGAAGTGGTTGCTCGTGCTAACGATACTTTCTACGGCCTTGCCGCAGGTGTTTGGACCAAAAACATTGATAAGGCGCATAATTATGCTGCTGCAGTCAAGGCTGGAACCGTGTGGGTGAATTGCTACCACATCGTAGATACCACGACTCCGTTTGGTGGATTCAAGATGTCTGGACAAGGCCGTGAAAACGGTGAAGAAGCGCTGGATCACTACACCGAAACCAAAACGGTGACAGTAAATCTTGCCTAGTATTTAAGAATGCAAAAGGGTCGGGGGTATTTAAACACCTCCGGCCCTTTTTTATTGATTCCAAGTAGAGTTCGAGTCACTTAGATTTTCTTATAAATCGAAATCGGTTGATCCTTCCCTTTCACCATCGTGGGGGGGAGGCTTTCGAATTGTTCTTTTAGATTTGCATCCAGATTTTCGTAGACGCTTTGCGAAATCAGCAGGCTGGTACCAAACTCTTTATTCAGGCTTTCAATTCTTGATGCGGTATTCACGATATCGCCAATCACCGTGTATTCTTTGCGAGTATCCGTGCCCATTACCCCTGCAACCATAGGGCCGTAATTAATGCCGATACCCAGATTTACATTTTCACCTAATCTAGAGACATTGAACAACTGTAACTTTTCAAAAATTCCAATAGCACAGATCACTGCGGAATTGCAAGAGTTAGGAAGGCTAAGAGGCGCGCCAAAAACAGCCATAAAGCCATCCCCCAGAAATTTATTGACAATGCCTCCAGCTTTTTCAACCTCTGCAACCGTGAAGTTAAATACCTGATTCAGGAAGGCCACCGCATCTTCCGGGGTCATGGTGGAAGAGCGATGGGTGAAGTTTCGGATATCCAAGAAAAGAACCGAGGCATTGACATTATCCCCACCTATTTTTAAATCTTTGGATACAATCTGATCCGCTACATCCTTGGATACGAATCGTCCAAAGATATCATGCAGCTTGTTTTTTTCAAAAGCTACAGCTATGGCTGATTCAATCATTTTCCTGTAGAGCAATGCAATTGTTCCCATGATGAAGCCGGAAAGTAAAATTTCTGCAATGCCCCAAGATTCCTCCAGAAAGTGTTTGTCCACTTCGCTAAATGACAAGATCAAGAGGAGTAAGAGGATTCTTCCCATACTTGCAATAAGGGCGGCATAAAAACAAAGCCAGAAACGCAGGTAAAGAATACTTAACAGCATGAATGGTATATGCTCGATTAAATACACATTGGTATAGGCTTTTTCTAATGGCAGGTGCAAGGATTGAATTAAGATACAAACGAATGGGATGGAGGCTTCAACTGTAATAGTTAAAACCTTATAAAAATTGGGTTCGATTTCCTGGCGGGCTTGATACATTAAGCGCTTTTTTTGATACCATACTTCGTATCCAAAAAAAATCACGATACTGACTATCAACTCAACCAGAAAAATTATGATTTTCCTAGAAGGGTTTTCATACTTCTCCATTTCAACTAAGAAAAAAGTTGAATCCAGAAAGAGAAATACAACGGCTATCAATTGCACCAATCGAAAACGCATTGCAATAACAAAATCTTTCCCCTTCCAAGTTGCTCCTAAAGTTGGAGTTGAAACATAACCAGAATACTTGAAGAGAATTTTGGTCAAATTTGAATTCACTGCCATTTTATCAAGGGCTTTTGATAGATTTGAGTTTGGATTATTAATGTCTTTCATGTTTATCCTGTTATCTTTATTAAAAGGCTATGTATTGATTATAGAGAAACAAAATGAAATTACTTGAATCCCTAAATACCCCTGTAACTCGTGAAAGATATGCCCAAGTAGGCTTCTCTCTGATGCTGGTTAAGTATGCTATCGATATTTTAGTCGCCTGGGTATTTTTTGAAAAACTTTGGTCCCCGAGAAAGTATATCATATGGCCCGATGATGATACCGTAACTTTTTTCAACCTAGGCCCAGATGACCGCAATTTTGGCCTAACCATGCTTGCACTTTCCATTCCATTTATCATCATAGGCACCGTGATGACTTTCCGCAGGTTACTAAGTGCGGATCTTCCGAGGGGATTGGTAGTCTTATTTTTTGTACCGATCTTAAATCTTTTTTTGATTGGGTTGCTGTGCCTTTTGCCCGCCAAGGTGGTTTCGCCATTAGAGCAAGTGACTATCCTTGAACCCCCCACTCCCAAATTAGTACCTCCTACTTGGGGAGTAATTTTCAGATCAACTGTAGTTTCTTGCATGATCACCGTTCCACTTGCATTTTTTGGGGCCAATATCCTGCAAAATTATGGGTTTGGCCTATTCATCGGATTACCCTTTGCTCATGGATTTTTCTCCGTTCTTTCTTTTGGTTGGCATAACCCCCAACCTTTTGGAAGCTGCATGAAGGTTGGATTTTATTCCAGTCTTCTAGCGTTTCTGCTGCTCTTCTTTTTTGCAATTGAAGGTGCAATTTGCCTGATCATGTTTATTCCCATAGGCTTGGTGCTTTCTAATCTTGGGTGTGTACTAGGATATTTGGTACAACGCAGGCCATCTTCCCAAGCAGCATTCCCACTACTGCTATTGCTTCAATTTCCGGGCTTGCCCCTGTTGATGGGAATGGAACAAATCCTGCAAGATGCCTCCCCTACTCGAGAGGTGATCAGCGTGATTGAAATTAATGCTCCACCCGAAAAAGTATGGCCCCAGGTGATTGCGTTTCCCCCGATTCCCGAAGCCAACAGGCATTGGATGTTTCTTACCGGAATTGCGTATCCGATTAGGGCAGAAATCGAAGGCAAGGGTGTGGGCGCAGTCAGGAACTGCATTTTTTCGACTGGCCCTTTTGTCGAACCCATCACCCGCTGGGATGAACCCAATAGGCTTTCATTTGATGTCACCAGCCAACCATGCCCCATGAAGGAATGGAGCCCCTACAACATTCACCCGCCACATCTCGACCATCATTTGATCAGTAAAAAAGGCGAATTCAGGCTGATCCGCTTAGAGGGTAATCGCACTCGTTTAGAGGGCAGCACTTGGTATTCCAATAACATGTGGCCTAATGGCTACTGGGGGATATGGTCGGATGCGGTCATCCACGGAATTCATCTGCGTGTGCTGGATCACATCCGTACTGAAGCAGAAAAGTTACAATAAAGATCTTAGTAATTTGGTCTAAATCAAGAATTCAATTTCTTAACAAGTACCAGAGAGTTTCTACCACTCTTATCGTACTTCTCTTTCCGAGACAAAGGCAACATATCTGGGGAACCGGGCAGAAACCCCCCTTTTTGCTGAAAAAAGTTGATCGCCTGCGTGGATAGGCAGAATAATTCCTGCATACCTGCTGCTTTTGCAAGCGATTCCCCATACTGCATAAGTTTTGTTCCAACCCCTTGGTTTTCATGGCGAGGGTCAACACATAAGCAAGCCAACTCTGCTTTCTTCTCTGCAGGGAAAAAGTGCACCGCAGCGCACCCCGTTGGGTTTTTATCCACTTCAAACACAAAGAATTCATCCACCTGTTTTTCTATTTCCGCACGAGTTCTGCTGATCAACTCATCGTTGGCAATGGAGTTGCGTATCAGCGAATGAATTGCACGAGCATCTTTTTTTTGCGCTTTTCGAATCGCAACATATTCGTTGGCATGAATAAGCGTTCCTATTCCTTCGTTGGAAAATACCTCTGCAAGCAATCCTTCCTCCACCTGACCATCGATCAGATGAACCCGGGGCACCCCCCCTCGAATAGCTTTTATCGCCTGCTCAATTTTTGAAACCATTGGCCCGGTAATATCATCGCGTTGCTTTTTGAGTATCTGTTCCGCATCATCTACCGAAATCTGCCTGACAAAGGATTCTTTATTGTCGTTCTTTTTCCCCTTCTGGATAACCAGCCCGGATTGGGTTGTCAGATAAATCAGTTTCACCGCCTGCAACGCCCTTGCGACCTCGGATGCAACTATATCAGAATTTAAACGAAA
>CAMDHK010000220.1 GCA_945897965.1 Candidatus Kuenenia stuttgartensis
ACATTTAATTCCTCTGCAGGATAAGCTGCCTGAGAAAAAGCAAAGCGGTTAGACATGATTCTGCTTTCTTCTTAAAAACTACACGGGATCCAGTTCAACAAGTTCCAGGTCAGATGGGAATTTAGGAACTCACTGAACACACAAACATATGATGCAAACACTACGAATGCCAGAAACCAAAGGTTCAATTTATTATTAATATTTTTTTCTTGAATGCATTTTCATTAAACAGAGAAAAGAAGATAAATCGGGTTGAATAAAAGCTAATAATCCTAAATATTTACTTGTATTTCCCAAACCATCAAAAGACTAATCGCCCCATCTTTCCCAGCTTGCTTTTTGGGTTGTTTTTAACTGATCAGATTAACCATTTAACTTGGTAAATGATTCAGTATTAATCAAGTTAAACTCAAAAAATTCAATTCCTATCGCAAGGCCTTTCCTCAGATATTCGATGCAGAAAGTATGATGTTTTTTCATGAAAGAACCCGCTTATGAACACCAGTTTGGTTTTAACTTTTACTTTCCTATTATCTCTACAAAACGCAAAACCAGAACCCCTGCCATTAGTCAGCATGATTCCAAATGGGTACCGGGAAGAGGTCTATAAAGCAGAGAGCCAACTCGGCTTTGTTGCTGTTTCTTCCCAGCCTATTGAGAAAAATGGCAAAAAAATCGGTACCCGATTGCAAAAAGAGACCAATCTTACTCTTCAACGCTTTGGCTCGATTGTTTCCTTGCGCATGATCGAATCGCAAGAAATGGATTTAATTGGAACCGTACAGCGTATCTCTATGAAGCAATTTCAGGGACCTAAGCAAACTTTGGAATTATCCGGTCTAAGAGATGGCACGACCTTTCGCATTTGGGTCGAAAATAACAGCGAAAGAACTATACCCTGGGGTATTGAGGGCTTTGGCCCCTTAGGTAAAGAACAAATGATAAGCGGAAAAAAATGGACTCATGATGAACATCTTCAATTTGATTGTTATCAAGCAGTCGTTAATAGGTTTGTTACTTATGATGTTGTTGCCACAAAAAAAACGCCTAATGATTCTAAAGACCCTGTTGCTTGGACTGTTCTTATGTCTCCCAAAAAAATAATAGCAGGCAATCTATCATTGCAGTTACCTAAAACGCTTTATTTTCTTGATCAAAATCAGACGGTGTTGTTTTCTGAAACTCAAATGGACGGCATAGGTGATATTAGTCTGGTTCGATCTAAATCTGCTTTTGTTCCGAATCGTTCGCCCAAGCAGATGTTCGATATAGGTAAAGCTTCTTTTATTCCGATTAACAGGCGGCTACCCGCTGCTAGGTCTTCAATAAGTGCTTCTTATTTAATAACCGTCCTTGGTTTGCAGGGTGAAAGCCCTTTGGTCGAGGATGAAAGGCAAAAAATTGTAAAAAAAACGAATAACAATTTTATGCTTGAGGTCAGGGCGTTTCGCTTACCTGACGATGTCCCTGCAAGTGTTGCTCCGAGTGCTGAAGAAATGGCCCCGTCCAAGTACATCGATTGGGATAATCCCGCGATCAAGAATTATTCTCGCGAAGTTAATTTTTTGGAAATTGACCCTTGGCGAAAAGCGGTGCTTTTGGAGAAATTGGTCAGGCGCAGAATGATGTTTGATAATCAGGCGCCTTTTACATGCGCATCTGATATAGCCAAGAATCCCCGCGGGGATTGCAGGCATGCTGCCATTCTTTTGGCTGCATTATGTAGGTCTGAAGGAATACCCAGCAGGATAGCGCATGGCTTGCTTTATGTTGAAAAAAATGGTGAGCCAATGTTCGGCTTTCACATGTGGACTGAGGCCCATGTTCGGGGCAGATGGGTTGCGCTGGATGGTACTATGGGGTTCGGGTTTGTTGGGGCAGATCACATTAAAATTTCGCATCATACATACAACGAAATCGAATCTCTGGCCCCAATTGCAAGTTTGCAGAATTTTATAGGGAAAGCGAAAATCCAAGTTGATTAAGGTGCAGGGCTTCCCTTAGCTTTGCCGGTTCCTGGAATTAAATTAGCATCTTGATTTAAAAAAAACATTAGGCCCATGCCTTCAAGAGTGTCATTAGAATCGGGCATTTTTGCAGGTGAAGACCATGTTTGGACACCCTGGTTTTGGATCGTCCTGCCAAAGTTCATGGCCCAAGATTTTCCTGATGTTGCAGACGAACTTGAAATCATGCCCATTGGAATGGCAGCTTCGAATGTCCAGCCTGTTTCCGTGTTTTCGGTTGCAAAAAACCACTTAGGGTTCCAAGAAAGGTCTCCCCAGCAATCGTCAATTACATTCCCTAAAGAATCAATCTGGAATTGATAGCAAGTTGTGTAATCCCGATCTAAATCGATTTGGAAATAAATCTGATCTTTGCTTTTTAATGGCTGGTCTCTGGAAATTGATGCCTTGTTTTTGATTTGGGCAGGGTTTTTAGATGTGCAGATTGCGCTTATATACAAGAACTCGGCGTCATACAGGGTTTTGAATTCTGTGTAATTTTCTTTCGCAGAAATTCCAGACCAATCAATTAGTTTGACCGCCTTGGCTGTTTTCCAACATTCATCGTTGAGTTTGCCGTCAAGAATTGGTTTTGAATCGGTAAGTTTGCAGGTAAGTACATCTTTGGGTGGTGAGCCCCTTCTTTCCATAATCCATAATTCGGCAAGTGCGTTTTGTTTCCATGTCCCTGGAGGAGCAGAACTAACGAATTCTTCAAGTGCGGTTTTAGCCTCTTCTATTTTGCCTAGATTTCTTTTGGCTGCTTGAGAGGAGAAAAAAAGCCTTGGGTCTTTTGCTGCCAACGGCCCAAATGCTGTAAGTGTCTTTTCAAGGCTTAAGCTATATTCAAACCAGGCTTTAGCTTCCGCGGGGTTATTTAACGTTTGAACTTCGCCTGAATGATTGGTTGTCATCACAGGTATTTCTGGGGTTTTTACAGTGACTTTTTTAGAGTCATTAGGCCTTTTACCATTTGCTGGTTGGGTCGAAGGTTCTGGGGTGGGTGGGGAAAATTTGTCCACAAAAATAGCAGGTTTTAGTGTTTCAGTTCCTGGCTTTCCAACTTCATGTTTTAGTAACGAAATGAACTGGCCTAGTTCGTGCCTTCTTCTTGTTTCCGTGCTACTGTCATGGAATATCAGCCATTTAGTTGCATCCGCTGCTGCTTGTGATGCAGGATAATTAGTGATGATTAATTTAAAGATTTCTCTTGAGGCGCTCCATTGGCCGTTTTTAAAAAACAAGATACCTATGTTTGATAAAAGCCTTGCAGCTTGCTCGTCTTCCAATCCCGCAACCATTGCCTGCATTTTAGAAACCAAGATGGAAGGGTCAGAGTTTGGGTCTAAAGGCGACTGGGATATTTTTCTTAGCAGGGTGCTTGATCTGATTGCAGCTAATTTTTCTTTGCTTAATTCTGCGGTTATTCCTTCAGTTCGTTTGTTGATACCTGTCAGGCCATCTTCAAAATCTTGGAGATAATTTCTTGGTGTTTCTTTCGGGTTTACGGGCGAGAAACCGCACATAGTGTTAGTGTTTGGTTCGATCTTTAATGAAAACCTTAAAGGGTCTGCGTAATCTGTGAGGCTGCTTTCAATTGATGAGAGCGGTTCGCTTAGATTCAAATTGAATAGGCTTTTTCCCTGAAATTCTTGATGGATAATTTGTTTTGCTTTCCATGGCGAGAGAGCAAGCATTGTAGTTTGTTCTTCAAAAGAAGTCGCATTATTTGCCATTTCATTTGCCTGAACGACTGCATGTTTTATCACCTGATAAAGTGCTTCTTTTTGTGTTTGTTCCTGAGAACAAAGAACAATAAGGTCTGGTTTTGTAGATCGAATGGTGAGACAAATCATACGCAGAAGCTGGTCGCCTGCCTTGTTATTGTTGTAACGATCCCAGTTTTCTAGGATTTTTTGTGGAGTATCATTTGATTCAATAAGAACGAGTGGGAACTGCCAGTAGTTTTCTATGGTTGCGGTACCAGCTTTTCTAAGGTGGAATGCGAGGCTGTCTTCTTGAGAGGGGTAGGCATGGTTGTTGGGGTTTAGAATAGAAGTGATGTTGAGGTTTGAAACAATGTTTTTTTTATCAATCCCGAGGAATGCAGAAATTTCTGGAGAGACATCTTTTAACCCTGTTTGAATGACAAGAGTTTTTGCCTGAGAAGCGCCACGCTTTTGGATTGCCCATGTTTTTCCGCTATCGTTAGTTGCAAGGATGGTTCCGAAATCTCCAGCCGTCCAGCCGTTCATTTTGTCGATGAAAAAGACTGCATTTAAAGTTGCATTATTATTGGTTTTAATGATTTCCCATGTCTTACCTGCGTCTTTGCTATGAAATAAAACAGTTCCAGGTTTACCTGCAACCCATAGATGGTCTCCTGTTCCATGAATTGAGTTGAAATCAATGCACGATGCTAATTCAGTGCTAAGACCAGTGTTTAAACTTGTCCAAGAATTACTTACCAAGGTATCGTTTGCGAGTATTTGAGAACCTTGCCCAACAAGAAAAATAGTTTTTAAATTGTTATGTGATGACTTAAAAGAGCGATTAGAGATTTCAGAATTTTCAGTGATCAGGGCTTTGAAATTAGCAAGGTTTGCAAGCGAGTTGTGGTTACCAGCCAAGAAGCCAGACCCGTTTCCAGTTAAGGCAGCAGTGTACCAGGTTCCATTTTTAGGCCCATCGCCTTTTTTCCAGCTTTTTCCGCCATCGGTGGTGTAGAAAAAGCCTGCAGGGTAAGCGTCGGTGGAAGAGCCAGCAAGTATTCCATGCTGGGCATCAGAAAACTTTACAAAGTTAAGTCCGGGGAGGGAGTTGTGCAAAACTTTAGTCCATTTTATTCCTCCATCTTTGGTGAAAAGAATCACCCCAACGGAATCTAATGTGGGGTGGTATTCTGTTCCAACAGCCCAACCGAAATAAGGGCTAAGAAAATGCAAAGACTTTAAGGAAGCACGGGTTCCTGTAGGTTGGCGTTCCCAATCTTTTCCGCCGTTGATTGTGTGCCAAATCGCTCCTTCATCACCTACGGCCCAGCCTTCTTTGCTATCTACAAACTGAATAGCTCGTATTGCTGCATCATCAAAAAAAGGTAATTGAGTTTGAGCGAGAACAAAATGGGGAGTAAAAGAAAGTGTTACCAAAAGTAGAACCACTTTGCGGAATAGCTTTAGCATATCAATCCTTACAGCAATCAAAAAAGTTGAATTACAATCAACAGAATGATTCTGCAACGAAATGGATGTTTTGGTCAACCCGTAAAGAAGCTGCTTTTGCCTATCTTGCCTATTTGCGTTCTTGCCAGATTTCTTTGGGAGATGTAAATTCTGCGCTCGCAGGAGTAGAAATACCAATCCCCTCTGCAATGATGGAGGCCGCAAGTTGAGGTGATACCTTGTCTTTGATTAACAAGTTTTTAATGCCCCCACCAAACGCAATTAATGGAACATGCGTGTCATAGGTGTGTGGGCTGCCATGGGTGGTTCCGGTGAGGTAGGCGCCTGGGATGTAGAAGGGTTTCAAAATAAAACATATGTCCCCGCTTCTTCCTTTAAACCAACTTTTAGAAACACTTACCAACAAAGGGTCAGAAGAGTTCGAGGCTAAGTTTATTTCTTTCGAAGTGTAAGCTTTAAGAATTGCAGGCTGTGATGATGCCCAAGTTTTAATGAAGGCGGTGGCATCATCAAGATTTATCGAATTTGCTTTAAGTGTGGCGTAGTTCAGGTAGGCGGAAGTGTCTGAAAATGCTTCAAGATACTTTGCAGGGGCAGTGGGCTTGCCGAATTTTTCCTGCAATGCGGCTTCAATTTCTTTGGCAAATTTATCGGTAGCAAGTCTTCCTGCCTCCAACCCCTTGACTTTGGAAACTTCAGGCAAAGGGCATATCCCATGATCTGCAGAAAGAGCGATTACATAATTGTTTTTGCCAACTTCCTTATCGAGATAAAGCAAAAGATTACGAATCAACAAGTCTGTGCGTAAAGTGGTGTCAAAAACTTCCTGTGAATCAGGCCCCCAAGAATGCCCTATTGAATCGTTGCTTGAAAACGAAATAAGCAACATATCAGGCTGCGCGTTTTTACCAAGTTTCTCTGCCTTGATAGCCTTCATTGCGAGTTCTAGGAGAACATCATTTCCGAAGGGTGAATTGTAAAGCGCATCGTAATAATCCTTCTCGGTTTTTCCAAATGGATGGGGAAAAAACTTACCCTGATTTTTCCCATTCCCTTCACCAGTTTGTTCGTCAATACCTGAAAAAGGCTTATAATCTTTATCTGGGTACAGTTTTTCCCAAGATTTATTTCTCCATTGGTCTATGAATTTGGAATCATTAAAGTCTGACAACCAAGGTGCTATTTTATTACTGTAATAGGTGGAAGTATGAAACTTGCCTGAAGAGTTGTCAAACCAATAGCAATAATCAGGCTTCATTCCGGCAGGCAATACCGAGGAGCGATCTTTAAAAGATAATGCGACGACTTTGCCTTGGTTGTTGGTGGAGCGCTTTAAGGCATCGCCAAGTGTTTCAGACCGAAGTTTTTCAGGAGTTCCGCTGCCACGTACTTTTACCGTAGTTCCAGGTGCAGCAATCGCTTCAGGCAATGGAGGCATACTTGTCCACCTAAAGCTTCCTGCACAGTAAGAACTCTTTCCCTCTGTTCGGTCGTACCATTCATTTCCCACAATTCCATGAATCGATGGCGTTGCGCCAGTGGTTAAAGTCGCGTGACCTGCGCCAGTAACTGTGCCAGAGTAAGGGTAATGGCAATTTTCAAACCAAGTACCTTCCGAAGTAAGCCTTAGAAACCCGTCCTTTACAAAATGATCCTGCCATCTGGAAATGTAATCTCC
>CAMDHK010000221.1 GCA_945897965.1 Candidatus Kuenenia stuttgartensis
TTCGAGTGCGGTATGAACCTGCGTTAGAAACAAACTAAGCAGTGCTACTATTACATAACCTAGATTTCCCGCTGCACCAATCAGCCCTGCAAGCAATCCACGAGATTTACCCTGCCAGATTTCCATTACCAAGGCCACACCAAGTGACCATTCCCCACCCATGCCTAAAGCTGCAAGAAAACGAACTGCTACAAGATGCCAGGGATGTTGGGCAAATGCCCCGAGTGCGGAAACGATTGCATAGGTAAGAATACTAATGGTCATGGCACGAACCCGACCAATGCGATCGCCCAGCCAGCCAAACAGAACTCCACCGGTTGCTGCACCCACAAGAAAAGCTGCAGTGATTACACCATACCATCTGCCAAAGAGTGCATCGGAAAATTGGTCACCCATTAACTCTTGCAAGGCAGGTCTTGCAACCACAGGAAAAAGGCCCATTTCGAATCCATCAAACATCCACCCCAAAAGGGCAGCAACAAGAGCCATGTATTTCCCGCGATCGCCTGTAACTTGATTCATTGCTAGTTCTCATAAAAAAAAGAAGTCTTTAAGACCTTCAGCATACTGCACGATTTGACTGGGTCAATCGAATGAATGGCTACTAAGAGTAATTTTTAAATAATATCCGCTGGCATAAAAACCCTTACTCTTGGTAAAAGTAATCTGGTGAATCCAACAACTGGAGATAGCATGGCAGGATTAATAGTAAGCGTTTCTGGAATCCGTGGCATAGTAGGGGAAACCCTTACCGTAGAAGTTGCTATGCGCTTTGCACGCGCATTTGGAGAGCAACTTGGAAAAGGCCTAGTTCTAGTAGGCACTGATGGCAGGCCCAGCGGCAGAATGTTGAAGCATGCTGTTTGTGCGGGGTTAAATGCAAGCGGTTGCCAAACCATGGATGTAGGAGTCGTGCCTACACCAACCATGGGGGTTGGAATTACTGTTTTAAAAGCGGTCGGAGGAATTCAAATCACTGCAAGCCATAATAGTGCGCCTTACAATGGCATGAAACTTTTTGGAAGCGATGGCAGAGTTGTTCCCGCAACCGTTGGCGAGGTGGTAAAGAAGCGCTACGAATCAAATTCATTTCGTCATGGTAAATGGGATGAAGCACCAGAGGAAGCTAGCAATGCCGATTTAGTGGAAAAGCATGTACAGAAAATTCTTGCAGTTACGGATGTTGAAGCGATTGCAAAAAGTGGCTGGCGAGTTTTTGTAGATGCAAATGGAGGGGCTGGCGGGCCGATTGCAACAAAGCTTCTTAACGTACTTGGTGTTGAAGCAATTTTAATCGGTGAAAAAGCCGATGGCAACTTTACCCACGAACCCGAACCCATCGCTATAAACCTTGCCAGCATCGGGCCAATGGTAAAGAAAGCCAAGGTTCATGCTGGCTTTGTTTTAGACCCAGATGCAGACAGGCTGGCACTATTCAACGAGAAAGGCGAATTTCTAGGCGAAGAATTAACCCTCGCACTTGCTGCATGGGCAAGACTAGAAGAAAAACCCGGCCCCATGGTTGTCAATATGTCTACTTCTCTTGCCAGCGAAAATGCTGCGGCAAAATTCAACCAGCCTTGCTACCGCAGCGCAGTGGGCGAGGCGAATGTGGTGGACCTGATGATTGAAAAGGGCGCGGTAATAGGTGGAGAAGGAAACGGCGGGGTTATCGATCCAAGAATCGGTTGGGTGCGCGATCCTTTCATCGGCATGGCGCTTATCCTTGGGTTGATGACCAGAAAAAAGAAATCACTCGGAGACCTGGCCAAAGAAATACCGCTATTTAATATCCACAAAGCTAAGATTGATATGAACAGAAACTCCTTGGAAATTTGGTACGAAAGGGTTGCAGAGGCATTCCCAGATGGAAGCACCGATCGAGCGGATGGATTAAGAATTAGCTGGCAGGAAAAATGGATTCACCTACGGCCAAGCAACACCGAACCTATCGTCAGAGTAATTGCGGAGGCCCCAACGATGGAAGAAGCAATTGGATTATCAGAAACTTGTAAGACCTTGGTTCCATGATTAAACCCGATTAGTTGGATTACCAAGATAGAATTAAGCTGAACTAATTATGATGATGCGTAACGGTCATCCGAATTGCAATTGGTTTATCTTCAACTGAAAGTTCGTCGGGAACAGTGTTTCTGATCAATTCGCCTCGAACGATAGAAATATTATCCGGGGCATCAATACCAACCCGAACTTTATTGCCCAACACTTCCAGCACAGTGACAACAATATCGTTGCCAATTCTAATTTGCTCGCCAGCTTTTCTGGTTAAAACTAACATGGTAAAACTCCTCCTTGAGATTTAATAAAATTACATCATCGAGATTCAAGAGACAGGGATCCTTCGCTACAACCTTCGCATAGTATAAAACCGCACACCATACATTTAGATAACCCACCTAGGGAAACCCATTGCCCAGAACATAAAGGGCAAGCATTTGCCTGGGCAGGTGCTTTTCTCGCCAAGGCTGAGGTATCGCAGGATTGCGATTGTGTTTCGTTGAGCATGAAAAGTCTCCAAATAAATATATACAATCCACAGTGTGTTCGTTTGTATACTATAACGTATTTTCCGAACATTTGCAACCACAGCGCATCAAATTTCCATTAACTATTACCATTTAACAACTTACAGCTTTCTTGAAAACCATTACCGCAAGTTGATTTTGGGTGAATACATAAGAGGTTCTTCCTTAGACACCTTGTTTAGGGATTCGGTCTCCAATCTTTGGACATCCTCGCATGACAATTGAAAAAGAAAAGGTTGGCAGGTGAAATTTGTTTACAACATTTTCTGCTTCCTTCTTGAATCCAATCATGACTGCCCTTATAAACAGTTATTCGTGAGATGAAGGGTATTATTTCCCGCCTTCGATTTTTATTTTCTGCGAAACAATTTGAGGAGTGATTGATGATGCGTACGTTTGGACTTTTCGTTTTAGCAATTGGAATGGTAACCCTTGCAACTGCGCAGGAAAAAGAAAAAGCTGCTCCCCGAAGCGCAAGCGAATTAAAGGCCATCGAATCACTTCGCAAAATGGGCGCACTTGTTTTAGAAGTTGCCCAAAACGACAACCACCTAGACATCTCCTACCTTCAACCTGATGAAAAATTTAGCGATGCCCACCTTGCGCCTCTCAAAGAACTTAAAGGTATAGTTCACCTTAATCTCCGTAATCAACCGGTAACCGATGCCCTTCTGGTGCACATTAAATCCGTTGACAGCCTAACCCAGTTGCACTTGGAAAAAACCAAAGTGACCGATAAAGGGCTTGCTGAACTTAAAGGCTTGAAAAACCTAGAATACCTCAACATTTATGGCACCGACGTTACCGATGCGGGCGTTGCACAACTTGCAGATCTCAAGAAACTTAAGAAGGTTTTTCTTTGGCAGACCAAGGCAACAAAAGCTGGCGCAGCAAGCCTAGCTAAAGCCATCCCAGGAGTGGATGTAAATATGGGCTACGATGATATCAAGTTGCCCGAACCTAAAAAGGAAGAACCCAAGAAAGATATGAAGAAAGACGAGAAGAAGAAAGACGCAAAGAAGGATGATAAGAAAACTGATACGAAAAAGGATGATAAAAAGGCTGATGCTGCCAAAGATGTAAAGAAAGAAGCAAAGAAAGAGGAAAAGAAGTAATCTTAACCTCATCGATGTTTAATAAAGCCTCGCACAAAAATGTGGGGCTTTTTTTATTCCCGTAACATCGATTCATGAGTATACAAACAAATCCAAGGGGCTATAGCGAAGTGCATCTAAAGGCACAGTAAACGCAATGCAGTTACAAGGAAAAGTGAGCAAGAGTTTTGTTTATTCAAACTCAAGACTTTCAAAACAACCCTTTTCCCTATATCATACTTTTCATCATGCAACCTTACCTTCAATTAATCAGGCTCCCTTTATTACCATCAGCCTTGGGCAATATTTGCTTGGGTGCGCTTAGTGCTGGAATAAGCCAAACTGATTCCCTAAGTTTTATCTTGATGCTATTTTCATCAGCGTTTCTTTACGCTTCAGGAATGGTTTGGAATGATTATTTCGATGCGGGAATTGATGCAATCGAAAGGCCTGAGCGCCCTATTCCATCTGGAAAAATAAGCTCTAAGAATGCAGCCATCTTTGCGATAATCCTAATGGCTCTGGGAATAGCATTTGCGCTTTCGGTCGAATTATTGCGCGGGTTTTCTGGAACAACCTTATCTATTGCATTGATAATTTCATTCTTCATTTTGGCTTATGATGGGGGCGGGAAGAATTTTATTATTGGCCCGATACTTATGGGTTCATGCAGGTTTTTTAATGTACTTCTTGGCTGGTCGGTGGTGGGACAACCCCTTACAGAAATTGCATTTCTGCAGGCGGGGGTCATAGGTATCTATATCATCGGGGTCACATGGTACGCAAAGTATGAGGCAGAGCAAAGCAACCGTATTTCGCTAATAGCTGCTAGCATAATCATCATCCTAGCTCTTTTTATCGGATTGATATTCCCAACTTTCAACCATCAGGAAAACGCCCCCACCTGGCTATACCCTTATCTCTTCTTCCTACTAATGGCACGGGTAGTAAAAGCTTTGTTGAGTGGAATTCAAGAACCAACCCCCCGGAATGTTCAAATGGGAGTAGTAACTTGCTTAAAATCGCTTGTATTGCTGGACTGTATTTTAGCAATCGGCATAGCAGGGTGGGTAGGGTTATGGATACTTTTACTTCTAGCACCAAACTTGATCATAAATCGTTTTAAAAAGCTGTACTCCACCTGAGGATTCGAGCTTATCTATCATCAAGCTCATCCAACTGGGCGAGGATATCCCTAAGGTTTGCGCCATCAGAAATACGAATGGAAGAATTGGTTTCGTTAATAGGTGGGGGATCGTTGCGCCCTCGCAATTCAACAAACTCATCGCTGCCTACATTTGTTTTCTTCTTTTTTGGTGACGGTCTTTGCGATTTAGGGGGTGGTTGCTCACCTTGGATTGGGATAATGCTATCGCTGTCATCGGGGGAAACACTAAAAGAATCACCATCGTCATCTGATGAAGCTACTGGAAATAAGTCGAGTTCAAATTCGGGGTCTTTTTTAGGAGCTTGATTTTTAGAAGGCCTCACAGGAGTAATGGGCTTGGTGACCGAAGTGGGAACCATTACTCTGAACGTTATTGGCCCGATCAAAAGAATATCGCCTTCACGAAGGATGGTGCTCTTTGAAATTTTAGCACCGTTTACAAAGGTGCCATTCACACTTTGCAAATCAACAATAAAAGCGAGCCTATCTTTAAGGGTTAGTTTGCAATGCTTTCGACTGACATTTGTGGAGGGGATGCGAATCTTGCAATCATCTGCACGACCAACATAGCTTTCACCCTCCTTAACAACAATGCGTTGCTTAGGTTTACCATCCTTCAGGATTTCCAAGAAAAGATGCATTAAGATCCCAGCCTTTAAACAGAAGATAACAATGAACTAATCATAGCAAACAAAAGTTGAATCAGCCAAGCTTTAATGAATACAGCCATCAAAAAAGAGGGAGAGATCCTATCTAGGTTCTCCCCCTCTTTACACGGATTAAATTACAGACTAATTACCCCCTGGAATCACAGAACTATTCACCACAGTCGCACCAGGTTTGATGTTTGCAGTGCTTTCAAACACAGGGGTTACGGAAACCCTCATCGATCTGCGGTCTGAAGAAAGCACCACCTGAGTGGTCATATCCATGGCATTTTTCATGAAGGATTGAACTCGGGTTTGATAAAGGATCTTATCGTTCCCATCATTCTTATTAGAAGCAGGTGCTTCCATTTCAACAGGGATTGCACCACTTGCAATCGAAGTTCCTCTTTGAAAACCTGTGACTTCAGGATCAGCAATATCGCGAAGTTGGGTTCCAATATCCTTCGAAACCATGCGGATTTTTTCAGACCTGCTAGTAGGCCTTAATGAAGGAGGCGAAACATAAGCAAGTTCGGTCCTACGACCTTCAGCAACCTTAACCACCAATGGAGCATTCTTGGTCAGGTCGATAGAGAAGATATCTTCATGTTGTTGGGCGGTACCTTGGTTATGGATAATGCGAACCTGAGCCTTGTCCCCTAGGGTTTTGCCCCAGACTTTCTTGACTCTGATTTCGTAATTACCCTTGAATGCTTCTGCAGCAGTGTAAGTTTCCAAGCCTGCTTCAGTAAGAGAATCGCCCAAGAATACACCACCACCAACGGTCTGAGTATTGGTTGGGTTACAAATACTTCCAACAGGTTCTTTAACTTGAAGGTCGAGATCTGCATCGCCCTGCCAAGCAAGCTTGACGACAAGGTCTCTACGGCCTTTTTCCTTAATGCTTGCAGTAGCGGCATTTTGAGCTTGATCATTACCGGGTTGCCTAAGCTTTCTAGCTAGTGCTTCGGATTTAATGAGTGCAAGTTCTTGAAGATCTTTATTATCAGCAGGCCAATCCTGCTTCATTAAGTTGCTTACAGCCCAATCCATTGCCTTGGTATCATCTGCAAGTTCAGCAAACTTAATTGCAGTTTCAAAAGGAGCAGAGGTATTAGGTTCTAAGTGTGCAGCTTGCTTACAGAAGGCAAGAGCCATGGTGTAGCGTTTCATTTCCGCCATGGTGTTTGCGGCTTTAAGGAAACCGTTACCATCTGCAGGTTCGAGATCGATTGCAGCAACTTCAGCACGTTCGATTTCAGCAGGTGAACCACCACTTTCGCGTAAGGCGATAGCAAGTGCTTCATAAACCCAAGGCTTTACAACAATCCCCTTGCGGATGTTAGCTTTAAGAAAATCTGCTGCATGATCAAAGTAACGATTCATTGCAAGGAAATCTGAAATTGCGAT
>CAMDHK010000222.1 GCA_945897965.1 Candidatus Kuenenia stuttgartensis
GGATAAATGGTAGGGTAGACATCGCGCACATTAATATCTTCAGAGGCGACTGAGCGGAAGCGTTTCTTATGCAACGGAGATTTCAAAGGGTTTTCAAACGGAGTCTTATCAAAGGTCATACCAGAATATTTATCCAAAGCAGGTTTGGGGTCGAATGTTTCCATATGACTGTACCCGCCTGATAGAAACACCCAGATGACCGACTTTGCCTTAGGTTTTACGTGGGGTATACCACTGGGAACATCCCCCGCTGTTTCAGCTTTTACAATGCCATCTTCCGCAAGCATCGCGCCAAGCGCCATGCCAGTGCAACCCAAACCGAAGTCTGAAAGAAAAGCTCTTCGCGAAGTCGAATCATTATGGTGATTTTTTTCATTCATATTGTTCACCTAATCGTTACAAAATCGTTATGGTTAAGCAAAGCCCGCAACATCGATTCCCTGGACGCTATATCAGCATTTGCAAGATAAGTTTTGCAAGTGGTAACTTCTGCGGGCAACGGAGAACGACCCAGCACTTTTTTAAAAGCCCTATGAATAAAAGCATCATTTTTTTCATGATGGGAAGTAGCTTCAAAAACTTGAGCCCAGATTTCTTTCTCCATGCTACTTGCAGCCTGATGAATAATTTCACTGTTGGTAAGGGCAAGTGCCTGCTGGGGAATGATGGTTCGTGTGCGCCTGTAACAATCGAGAGAATCAGGGGCATCAAACAACTCTGCAAATTTACTTTTACCGCCATCTTCAGGGTAGATGCTGTAATAAATGCTGCGTCTGAATGTGGATAAAGCCTGGTCATTTTCCAATTCCTGGCCCTTCATCTGCTGGTTTAACCTGCCTGATAATTGAATGATACTATCGCGGATAACCTCTGCCTCCATACGCCCGGTATTCATACGCCCTAGCAACTGATTTTCCGGATCGAGCGCCTGGGCCTGAGTGTTGTCAGCAAATGCAGAAGTCTGCTTGTACGCCTGACTGGTAACCATCAGCCTGTGCATATGTTTCATATTCCAACCAGAATCCATAAGTTCGTTTGCAAGCCAGTCGAGTAATTCGGGATGTGTGGGGGTCTTGCCATTTCTACCAAAATCAGCAACAGAACTCACCAAAGGATTATGAAAATGCCTGGCCCAGATGTGGTTGGCTGCAACTCGTGCGGTAAGGGGGTTACTGCGATCGGTGATCCATAACGCAAGGGCTTTCCTTCTACCGGTGCTTTTTTCAGGGAATACAGGCGAAAGCAAAGTGTACTGATCGGCCATTTTTAAATCTGACTGGTTAGCTTGAGCCTTTTCTAATTTCGCTTTTGCAGTTGCAAGCTTTTTAGAAAGGGCATCTAGATCTTTTGCAACCGTTGGAGGAATTTTAACTTTCGCTTCCTGAAGAAGTATCTCAGCCTTTGCAAGATTCGCATCAGCTCTTAAAACTGCGGCATTCTTTTCCAAGGTGGAAGCTTCCTTAATTGCATTATTTATTCTTTGCTGATCTTTAGCTGCAAATTTTTCTTCATCAGCCCTTATCCGGGCCTCACCGCTTTTTAATTCCGCCTTCGCAGCTTCAAGTTCTAATTGAGCACCCAGATGCCCCCCTGCCGCTTTTCTCACTTCGCTTCTTGCATTTTCCAAATTGGCCAATGAGGTTTGCAGCACATCGTTGCATTCAGACGATGAAACAAACGATTTTCCACCAGCTATGTTCATCTGCGAACTCTCCCACCCCAAGGCCCCGATAATATCTTTGCCATTCGCAAATGGGCTTTGCTCAAAGTCGAATGAAACCAATTTGATTTGCTGGGGTGATAAAATATGAAGATCGTCAAGCGCAACCTTGCTTCCGGGCCTTGCATCAAAAAGAATGCCTTTAGCCGCATTGCCTACCGGGTTCCACAGGTTTAATGCAACCTTGATGGAAGATACAATCACTTTATCATCAGGCAAAGAACGAATCGAAAGCAAACAATGATCCGCCTTGGGATACACATCCATCTGGATGCGAAATTTATTCTGCCCCTTGGTAAAGTCGTAGGCCCCCACATTAAATTCAGTGAAGGAACCTGGTTTATAAGCAGCAACACGACCTTTATCAAATGCCACATAACCTGCGGTCAATCCCTTTGCATGATCTTTTACAAGCTGAAAATTGAAATGGGCATCCGTAAGTATCATCAAGGTAAATTCTATGCGGGTCCCTTCTTCCAAGGATTTCATAGAGGCCAATGAATTGTATAAAACCCTCCTGCCTAGGGTGGAATCAAGGATAAGAGATTGCGAGCCTGAAAGTGCGCCAGAAATTTTTCCCTTGGCTACTTCCGCTACCATGCGGGCATGATCCTCCTCCGCTTTTTTCAAGCCATCCAATAAGGGTTTGGGGATGGCCTTACTGGTCTTGGAACTATTCTCAAATGCAGCTTGTGCTTTTTGCAGATTGTTTTGCGCCTCTGCAATCACAGCTTTTCGAACATGCTCTCTTGAGCCGGGATACCACGAATTCAAGGGCAGATCAACGGGCGCTATCTTACCCATGAAACTTGAAAGAAATGCAGGAACCCCGGGCTGGATATTACTTTTATCTTTGACAAGATTTCTTTCATCGCCACCAGTATAAAACTTCGTGCTGGCACTAAGGTTTTTATCAAACACCCGAATGGAACCTAATCGTTGTACCGTTCGAAGCTTTGAGTAATCGTACTCTTGAAACACACCAGGGTCTGCTTCGCCCGGTTCACGATCCTGCCTTAAACTGATAGGCTCAAAAAAAGCACGAAACTTAAAATAATCATCATGGCTGATGGGATCATATTTATGATCATGGCAATGGGCGCAATTAAAAGTGAGTCCCAAAAAAGCCTTTCCTGTATGCTCGACAATGCTGCGCATCCAATCATTGGGGTTAAGCGCGTACCAATTGCGCACTAAATAACCCGTGGCATGTGCAGAACCCTGATCATCAGGATAAAATTCATCCCCCGCAAGCATTTCGTGGATCATCCGGTCATAACCTTTATTGGTATTCAAAGATTCCACAATCCAATCGCGCCAGCGCCATATTTGCGGCGCACTGTTCCATACATCCGGTACAGATCTACGACCATGCCAATCTGCATATCGCCATATATCCATCCAATGGCGTGCCCATCTTTCCCCATGGCGTGGGTCTAAAAGTAACGCCTCCACCACTTTTTCATAGGCATCAGGCGATTGATCTGCGATGAATTTATCCAATTCCATCGGGGAGGGAGGGATACCCACTAAATCGAGGAACACCCTGCGCAATAAGATTTGTTTGTCTGCAGGTTTTTGCATTTGCAAACCCTTAGCTTCAAGGCTTGATGCAACGAACAGATCAATCGGGTTTGCAGAGATTGAAAGATTTTTAGGAGTGGGAGGATTTGATTTGGTTGGTTTTAGAAATGCCCAATGCATGCGGGGATCTTTTTCAGGGACTTCATCAGTTGGAGACTGCGCACCCTGGATAATCCATGCTTTCATCTTTTCGATTTGATCTGAATCCAAAGCCTTACCTTCCGGAGGCATGCGAAGGCTTGTGTCTTTTTCGTTCACCTTAAGAAACAGGTTGCTTTTGTTAATGTCTTTGGGGAATACCACCGGGCCATTGGGCCCACCTTTTTTCATCAGTGCAACCGTATCAAGCCTGAGGCCGGATTCCTGCTTCAATGCACCATGGCAAGCATAACATCGTTCACGCAATATCGGCTTGATATCTTTTTGGTAATCAACAGATGACTGAGGCCCTGCATTAACCAACGCACATAAAATAAAAATGAAATCGGTTGGCATTGGCATGATCTGACTCTTAAGTAACTTCCGAGTGGGAATGCAATATTATTTTAAAGCTTTACATCGCCCTTTACACCATCAAAACAATTAAATATCAGGGTGAAAATTTCCTATGCAAGAAGATCTGAAACGATGCCGGTTTGATCAATATCTTTTAAGCCCGGATCGATGATGCCAAATTTTTTGCGTGGCTTCCCAACAGCTTCAAGCAGGGTGAGGTAGAAATTCGCCATGGTTCGATGATTCGCAGATTGATATTGAGGCAACTGTAAATAACGCCCACCTTTTTTCAGCTTACCCCCAAGATTACCAAGCATGACCACAGGCCATTCATAGAGGTTTGGATGATGGGCATCGCCCGAATCGCTGAGATAAATAATCAGCGTGTTATCAAGCATGGTGCCATCGCCTTCTTTCACAGTATTTAACTTAGAAGCTAAGCCTGCGATTAATTTAGCGTGATACTGTCGAACCGTTCTAAAACAGTCTTCGTAATTTTTCCCATCAACACCACCGCCATGGCCATAATGATGCCCATCAACGGGAATACCAAGTTCCGGATACGAAATATAATGCTGCCCGCCACCACCTGAAACCAAAGTGACCACATTGGTAAGACCAACAATTAACGAAGCTGCAGCGATTTCGAATTGAGCCTCGAGCCTGTTGGTTTCAGTGGGGTTTTTAAATCGATGGTCCAACTTGGGAGCGTTTGCTTTAAGAGAATCACGAATCGAATCAACTTTTGCCTGCCTGTCTCGCAACGATTCAAACGCTTCTAAATACTGATCCAACTTATGCCTTTCTTCAGTAGCAAGGGCATTGCGAGACTTCTTTACATCTTCAGCCATGAAATCCAGCAGGTTGGTTTTTCTATCAAATGCATCTTTACCAGAACCTTCTGCAACGCTGCCAAACAGCGCTTTAAAAGCAAGCTCGGGGGAACACTGAATAGGTACGGCTTTACCAGCGCCTGATGCAGAAAAATTGTAATTCATCATCATATCCGGTTTGTTCATCAATCCCAAACCAAGATGAGGCATGATCCCCGGAAGGGCTTCACCAAGCGCAAGGTCAATCGTTTGTGCCATCGGCCCTTTGTTGGCGGGGTAACATCCCAATGCCCCATGATTCGCAGAGTGATCGCTTAAGGCAATCCTGCCTGACAGTCCCTGAATCAAAGTCAATCTATCTTTGAAGGGGGCTAATGGATTTAAAGCAGCATTAAGATCTAAGTCTTTAAGGTCGAGTTCAATTAAGTTGTCGTTATTAGGTTTACCATCTTTCCCATCAGGCCTTCTTTTCACACCTATAGGAACAAGATGATTGGGGTTCATGCCGTTGCCTTGAACTACAAATACAATTCTCTTGCGGATTGCAGAAGCATCGCCTCGTGCATGGGCAGCGAGTTGTAAAAGCACGGGAGATAATAAAGTTGCACCAGCTCCAAGGGTGATATCTTTAATCACATCCCTGCGAGAACTTTTAATGCTCATTTTCCATCTCCCTTAAAATCAATTTGTTTGTAATTGTTGGATCTTGTTAAAAAAGAATCAGAAGACAGTAGCGAAACAACCAATGCTTTAAAACTACCCTGGCTATCCACATAAGCTTTATCTGCCTGCTGAAGTGTTTTGGCATCTGCGAGTGTTTCATTCCTGCCCAGAAAATATCGGAAAGTGTGCCTAATAAAAACCTGCCTGACACGATCAGATTTTGCAAGCCTTTGAATCATTTCCCTTGGATTGTTAACCGGGCCGTTAAGAATTGCATCGCCACTGTAAGATATCAAACCCTTGGAATTCAATTCAACCTCATGATTGATTGGGCCGAGAGATTTACCATTCTTATCAATATTTTTGGCAGTAGCTTCAAGATCGAGCACGGTCTCTGTGGTACGAAATCTTCCATAATGATCGAAGTTTTCAAAGGGAAGGCCGAGGTCGTCCATAAAGCGATGGCAATTCACGCACCGGCCCTCACGGGTGACTTTCAATCGATCGCGAAAGGGCAGATGCTTCTCATCAGAGACTTGCGCAACGACGCCTATAGGCAGATCGGGTACTGTTCCTCCAAGCAATCGCTCGCGCACCCAGCGACCCCTGCGCACCGGGTCGTTATCAAAATTAGTACTGAACGCAACCAGCCAACTGGGCTGCATCAATACCCCAATCCTAGTTCCCTCGGGAAGCACGGTTGGTTGTGTTACGGGCCATTCTGCAACACCATAAACAGATTCCAACCCTAATCGCACCTTGTTATTTTTATCAGGGGGATTGGGAATAACCGCCCTAACCAATTCTTCCATACGAGTCTGCTTGTTCATTTTTTTTGCGGTATTGACAAACGAAATCTTGGTGGTGAGCAATTCGCGCAGTACATCTTTATCTGCTTTCAAAACATGCAACACCAACCTATCGGTATCTTCAACAAGAATGCGAGGTTCATGCATAAAATCATTAGGTTTATCCTTGAACACCTCGGTAGCATTTGCGTATTCGAAGTATTCACGAAAGAAATTAAGTAGTCGGGGGTTCGCAATCTTAGGATCATCCAACATTCTTTGAACATGATTCTGAACCTGATCCTTAGTGGTAAGCTCGCCCTTTTGTGCAGCTTGAAAAACCAATGCGTCTTTTCTATCGCCTAAGGCAAGGCTGATTGCCCGCGCAAGATCCAAAGGCTCAAGCAATCTAGCCCCCACATCTTTATTTACGCTTCCTTTTTCACTGCGAAACATTGCATCCGCCTTCAATAACACAGCTTGAAGCATCAACTTTATTGCAGAGGGACTATCACCGGACTTCGCACATTTGTTGTATAACCCCAAAAAATCTTTCACCTCTTGGTCAGTGGCAGTTCGCGAAATCGTCAAGCGAAACTGCATTTGCAACGCATCTACAATTTGTTTTTCAGAAGGTTGCAACCCGGGATCCATCAGTATTACAAATTCCCGTATGCTATCGTTTTTGCCCT
>CAMDHK010000223.1 GCA_945897965.1 Candidatus Kuenenia stuttgartensis
TTGTTGGCATGGGAAACAGAATCAGCAATCAAGGCATGGCCTGCTGCTGCTGCGCCCATAGTTGCAATAAGATCGCGACGATTAAAGTTAATGGCTTTATCTCCTACAAAAAAGCAAAGTGTCTATCGAACTAGGAGGAAAATCAAACAAGGTTGGCAAGAAAATATAAACAGGGAACATCTTCCCCAATGGTGGGAACAATTAAAAGGTACCAAAGCTTGATCAAAAAGATAGGAGCAATTTTTAACTGAACAGTTTTATGCAGAGAAACTGCTATAAACAGAGCTGGTTAAAACTATACGGTTATTAGGATTGGATTATTTGACTGTTTTTATATCAAAATTAGCCTTGTCGGAACCCCCAGCAGGAACATCAAATTCAACTTTACTCTCTCCATTCCATTCGGGCGGAATGGGGTCTGCACTTTTTCTGGTGGTGGGAGCGCCATCAGGGGAACTGGTTCCTGGCTTAATCGAAGTTGCGCCTTCAGATCGGCTCATGATACGAACAAGATGTTTTCCTACGATGGCTCCATCCATCGTTTCATCAGATTTAAGCGAAAATTTTCCATTTGCATCAGTAAACGCACTCGAACCACGGCCGGGGTTAGGGTTATCCTTAGTGCCCAATGGCTGAAACGAAACAACGCCCAATGCATAAGGTTTGCCGTCCAGCGTTACAACTCCTGAAACAGGAGCAAATTTTGGGGCATCTGAGCAACCGCTGTTCATCTGAATAACAATTAACGCAACTATAAAGGCGTAATATTTCATTATAAATCCAAACTAAGGAATGATTTAAGGCACGGTATCTGCTTCGCCACCTGCCATGGTTGCCATGTTTTGCAAAAGATTTATTGCAACTGAAGTGGTAATAAAACGAACAGACCCATCGCCTATTGCAAAATTACCACCCCCGGAATGTTCGCTATTAAACGCTCGTTTACACATTTGATCAACATAAAGGCCAGGGGTTGCAACGCATTTATCATAATCCATTCCAAACAGACGACTTTCTGCACCAACCGAGGATTGGTTATAAGATGCATAAGTGTAAGCCCAAAATGTAGCGCGATTCGTTGTGGTTTTAGATGTATATTCGCCGACCATGAGGGTGTTTGAAAGGCCATCGGTAGCATTCCCAAACTTTTCAGCTCCACCCATCGTGGAAATATTTTGGCCACCGACACCACCGACAACTGTATTAGGCGCAATTACACCGTTATAAGACAGCCCCGTGGCGTGAAGAAATGATCTGTAGGTACGATCCATAATACCGCCTGGCCATAATCCAGGTTCAAAGCTATCCCAAGCGCCCCAGCCCGAAGTCATATTAGCTTTACCACTTACTGCCCTGTAACTACCGTGCATCCATTGCTGAGGAGCCGCACCAGGCCCAGAGGCAGGAGACCGAAGAATCCCGGCTAGCGTATCAGATGGGCATTCATAAGACTTTACTCTCTGCATTCCTACTGCATTATTAACAGCCGCTGTATTAACCTGCAGTTGCTGATATTGTTTATAAAGACTTTCCATTTCAATAAAAGGCAGGATTTCAATTGCCCAATTAGTGTAAGTTGGAGGGGTGCAACAGCCGCCAAAATAAGTACCACCTACAGGCAAGGCTCCCTTGGCATCATGATGGTTATGCAGTGCCAAGCCAACTTGTTTTAAATTGCTGGTGCATTTTAGCCTAGCAGCAGCTTCTCGAACCTTTTGAACTGCGGGCAAAAGCAAACCAATTAAAATTGCGATAATTGCAATCACAACTAGCAATTCAATCAGTGTAAAAGCTGTTTTAATATATTTATTCATGAAAACCTATATTTTAAAAATGAGCGATATCACAGAAACATCAGATAATTTTAATTAAAATTGAATGAGAAAACAATATGAATTTAAAATTAACAGCTTAAATAAAAGCATTTTTAGCCAATTAATTGAACCTACTTATCATGTGCTTTAATTCACGAGTTACAGTTTCAAGCAATACTTCAAGACACCCTGGGGCTACGGTTGCGATTTTTTCCTGATAAATACCATACCCATAACTAGATGCTTCCGGCAAATAACCAGGCTGCCATTCATTTGAAAGGGTAGCAATAATCACAGAGTGGCTAGGAAATCGATTTCTTAAATTGATTTGAAACATCTGATAAAGTTCCCCGGGTAGGAATACCCAAAGTGAATCCCCCCATATCAATAATTGAAAAGTGTATTCATAAGTTTTAGTTCCGGGCAATGAGGAAAGCCTAGTGATCTGCCTAGTCATTTGTTCTACAAGTGCCCTGAAATCTCTGGCACTAGCTTGATCACCTGAACTTAATGCTTTTGTTTCTTCGTGCTGCCAGTGAAGTAACTGAGCCTTAGTTTCTTCTAATGTCGGCAGATCCGACCGATAAGGAAGCTGACTGGTAATTTCTTTAAACCCCCACCTTTTTTTAGAATCTAGTTCTTCTTTTTGTAATGGCTGATGATTCCATATCCCTAGCGTTGCCCCTGAAACAACGGGGCCTGAATATGTAAAACAAGTAGAAGTGGGCGCCAGGCTTTCCAACCCAGATAAAACAGCAAAGCCAAGTTGTCTGCCATTGCGATCAGCGACTTTATGATCTCCAACAAATCCATCTATAGGGCCAAGATCTCCTGAAGCCCCTTGTAAGAAAAGGCAGGGCGCAAGTGTTTCTTTCTCAATTAATTCCCGCATTGAACCAATGTAATCGGGGCTTATTTTAGTGTTTTCATAAGCAAGAGTAGTTGGGTGGCACGCATAATTCACCAGAGTTGCAAAGCATTTCCCATCAGCATTTTCAATTCTTGCTAATAGCACGGTATCATCCGCCAACCCTTGCGGATTAAAACCACAAACGAACTGCTTTGATGTTTCGTCATAATAATCGCGATGCGCTGCCAAGTTACAACGGGTAAAACCAAAAGTAACAAAAGCTGACTGACTGTTATTCATAGCATTCAAAGTAGTAGATGCACATTTTTGTATTAAGCCATCAAGATAAGGGCCAATGAGTTCGCCACCAGGAAGGTTTGAACGACTTCTTGACATCCAACCAGAGCCGTGCGTATGCGACAAGCTTACTACAACATTTTTTTCTTCAATATTACATGAGCTTGAAACCAATTTACGAATGGCTTTGATTTCAGCACCATCAAGAATGCAATGATCCATGGTGATCAAAACGAATTTTTCAGAAGGCTCATCTGAATGCGCCATCCAAAGCACTGTAAGCATTAAAGGGCGATGCACACCCGTGGCCTGATCATGCTTTGCAGCCCCCCACATTCGATGATAAATTCCGATTGGTGGAGTGATGTCTAATTGAGCAACACCAACATTACCAATGCTTTGTCTTGAATCGACTTTGGTAATCATGAAACTTCCTTGCCAAACAAAGGGCCTTTGGGGTTTAAAAATGACCAAATCAAGGCATCGAGTGCAAAAATTCCAGCAAACAAAAAGAGAGCGAAATCCCAATTGTGATTTTTCTCAATTATTCTACCAACCACCAATGGGAATAATCCTGCCCCGATATTGCCACACATATTCATGGTGCTAAAAACAGTAGCGATGTTACGGCCCCCAAAATCGATAGCTACTGAGTAGCCACTGACTCCACCAAAAGCAGCCCAAAAAGCCCCAAGTGCCATTAGAAAAACAGATGTGTTCGTATCAGTGATATAATTTGCAGTTACAAAAAGCATGGAACAAATAATCATACCTGCAACCGCAATCCCCTGACTGCTTAATCGTTTATTCCCAGTTGCCTTGTAAATCCATTCACTTGAAATACCACCTAAAAGTCCCCCCGCCATCATTCCAATGCCAGGCCAAGATGTCATACGACCAGCTTCAAGATTGGTTAAGCCTCTTGTTTCTTCCAAAAATCGTGGAAACCATGTGCTGAAAAAAACCATCGCAGCGGCTCTTAAAAATTGTTGCGCACATAACAACCACATTGATGTGCTGGTAATCAATACCATCCAATTAATTTTATTTGAATTATCTGAACCTGTAGATGGCGAAGTTTCCTTTGCATCTGATGTAAAGTAAAAAAATAATGTGGCCCATAATATGCCAGGTATTCCATATATAAAAAAGGTTTGCTGCCAAGTTGTGCTAGTAAGAAGTTGGGCGGTAAGGGCAGGGGCCAGAGCACCACCAACTGCCATGCTTGAAGCAAGAAGCCCCGAGGCGAAAGCCTTTCCTCGATCTGAAAACCAAGCACCAATGGCCTTTGCTGATGCAGGAAATATCCCTGCTTGCGCTATTCCCATGAGTCCCCAGAAAATCAAAAGTTGCTCATAGCTAGAAGCACAACCAGCAATAGCGGTAAAAATCGACCAAGTAATTGCATAGAAAACCAAAGCTTTTCGACTTCCGAGATAATCTGCAAGCCACCCTGATGGAATTTGAAAAAAAGCATATCCCCAATACCAAACAGCCATCACCAAACCCATGGATGCGGCATCCATTCCCAATTCTTGCTGGATAATTTTTGTGGGAACACTTATCGCAGAGCGCTGGACATATGCAATCAGGGCAGCCATGCAAAGCATGCTTAGCACCCAGTAACGCATCACGATTGCTCCAGGGATATCGCTTTATCAAGAATTTGAAGCAGCCTTAATATTTCAGAAGAAGTTTCAAGATCAAGATCCCAAGAGTAAGGCGACCTACGCACTTCATTTTTAAATATACCCCTGTGCTTTAGAATGAATTTTTCGATTGCCAGAAATCCATCCAAACCCGCCTGCAACTGCAGTGCGACTATTGCGCAGATAGGAAAATAAACACGATAGGTCGCTTTTTCATCTCCATTAACCAACGCATTCCACAACGAAACAATTCCGTCAAGAAGATCAACACCAGGCATGGTTCCCGTTATTCCCCTTCTAAAACTATCTACCAACAGAATTCCACCAGAGCCTTCAAATATTTTAGCTTTTCCTGATGATGCATCTCTTAATGCAGAAAGATTTGGGCCGATAGGCGATGCTTCTGGTTTAAACAGGATCTTCTCGTTGCCATAAAGCTCAAGTAGCTGAATATAAATGCGTAAGGGAATCGCTTGGCCTACATAACCAGAAGCATCTTGAACAATCAAAGGCAGGTTCACCTCTTCTGCAAGTGTTCGGAAATGCTTTAAAACAGCTTCTTCTGGAAGGCTTGTTGTGACTGGAGGAATGGCCATGATGCCATCGCAACCTGCTTTTTCAGCAGCCTTAGCATACACTAATGCTTGTTTTGTGCTTTCTGCACCAACACCTGCAAAGGTTGCACCTCTTCCTTCAGTAAACTGAACAATATGATTGGTAAGGGCGATTCTTTCTTCGAATGTCAGTCGTAATATCTCCGAAACCATCCCAGTACCTAATCCTTGAGCATTTACTGAAAAGATCCAATCGATTTCTTTTTTTAAGGTTTTCTCATCGATTGTTCCGTCATCTTCAAATGGAACATGAACAATCGGCAACACTCCTGCTAATTTTTTTTTCATGACTATTACCAATCACCTACGCTGCCATCGGTATAAAACACACGCTGCGGTAATTCCTGTTGGAATGGATGTTTAATTAACTCGGCTTCATTAATTTTAATACCAAGCCCAGGCCGGGTATTGGGTTTTACAATCCTACCTTTACGCTCGGTGATAAAACCTTCTTCAACAACATCCTGCCTCCAGGGAACATCATTATGAACTGTTTCGCAAATAATATAACTTGGTTGAGAAAACCCAAATTCAAGGGAAGCGGCAGTGCTAACTGGTCCCTGCGGGTTATGCGGGGCTAAAGATATTCGATAAGCTTCAGCTAATGCTGCGATTCGTCGGGCCTCACTTAATCCACCGCAATGCGTGATATCCAACTGGCAAATCTCACAGGCACGCGCTGCAAATAGATCCCTGAATGCCGCAAGATTTGTAACCCTTTCGCCCGTGGCAATCGGTGTAGAAACAGAACTATTAATTGCCGCAAGCCCTTCAACACTTTCGGGCCAACAAGGTTCTTCAAGAAAATATAAGCCGTATGGTTCCAGCGCTTTGGCAAACTGCATACCCATTGCAGGTGATGGTCTAGCATGGCAATCCACCATGATATCAATGGAATCGCCAACTGCTTCACGCATCGCAGCAACGCAAGCCTCTGCTGTTCGAATCGGTTTTCTTCCTTCTAAAGGAAGCGTTGGGGGAACAGCCATGGATTTAAAAGCCGTAAACCCATCTTCTACTGCTTGAAGCGCAAGGTCTGCAAAACGATTAGCATCTTCAGAAGCGGTTTCATAAAAGTCTTCCATTTTTCCACCGCCCAGATGGCAGTATGTGCGAATATGATCACGAACCGGACCGCCCCATAACTTTGAGCAAGGCACCCCGAGCGATTTCCCGAGAATATCCCATAATGCAATGTCAATTCCTGCAATGGCGGTAGACCGCACGATACCATTGCCATGCCAGAAATGCTGGCGATACATCATCTGCCATAGGTATTCAATCCGGGTTGGGTCTTGCCCGATAAGAAGTTCCGCCAAATCATCAATAGCACCAACAATACTTCGAGTATGCCATTCTAGCGTTGCTTCGCCCCAACCAAAAAGGCCATCTTGATCAGTTAATACTTTTACAAAAATCCAGTTTCTCATCCGCGCATGACA
>CAMDHK010000224.1 GCA_945897965.1 Candidatus Kuenenia stuttgartensis
CCCATAGAAATCGTCAATCAATTACTTTTTCTTCCAAACATGGATGAATTCGCCTGTACCAGACTTCGTGCTGAAAGCCTTAGGGCGTTCTTTTCCAGGTGGAGCGAAGCAAACGGTCCAAACATCTTTTTCGATTTTATAAATACCCAGGTAAGTCTTCCCCTTGAATTCGCCTGAAGTATCGGTTGAATCAATTTCTTTGGGCTTTTTTGTCGGGTCAATTTTGTGAGTTCCACCAAAGGAATCTTCGCCTACCTTAACCGAATGAACACCATTCTTATTGGTAATCGTTGCTGATTTTACAATATTTTCAGTAGCTTTTTCACCCTTCTTTTCGCTCGAAACCATAGTAAAAGAGCCTTCTAAGAGCTGCATGTCTTTTTCAACACTCTCCTGAAATTCAGAGGCAATTAAAACACTGCCAAAAACAAATACACATGCACCCAACAAACTCATCCTTGAATTACGCATAAAAACTCACCCCTAAAATAATTTGAATTTTGATCCAAGCGACCAAACAATAACTGTAGCATTTAGATATTAATGCTATCAACACCACAATCGATAGGGTGCAAACCAAAAGCTATTGTTGAAGTCTAAGGCCTTAACCAAGAATTGATTGGATCGGTCTGCCGCCATGCGATATTGCAGTGGGTCTTCCCAACGTGTCATGAACCACAGCCTCCGAATCAATTCCCAGAAGGCTATAAACGGTGGCGCAAAGATCACCAGGCGAAACAGGATGATCCACAGGATAAGCAGCCTGCTTATCTGAAGTGCCAAGCACAAAACCTTTTTTAACGCCCGCTCCAAAGAGCAAACAAAATCCACACTGAGGCCAATGATCGCGCCCTGCACTGCCATTAATCTTGGGCGTGCGACCCATTTCACCCGTAACAATCACCAAGGTTGAATCGAAGAGCCCGCGCGTTTCAAGATCGTCCATCAACGCGGTAACCATGGTGTCAAGAATCGGCAGATTAAACTTGAGCATGCCAAAGTTGTTATTATGCATATCCCAATGCCCGCCATGCGAATCGGCACCACATTCCCAATTGATAGTAACAAAAGTTACGCCTGCCTCGACAAGCCTTCGGGCCGCGAGCAAGCTAGAGCCATAAAGGTTTTTGCCATACCTTTCACGAAGCAAGCTAGGCTCCATATCGAGATCAAGTGCTGTTCGCACGCCTGAAGAGGTAAGAAGATCATAGGCTTGTTTTTGTTGTCTAGAAAGGTTGGCAGACTTAGCAGGGTCACCAATTTTTTTGGAGACATCATCCATTTTTCTCTGCAATCTTTTGCGATCTGCAATGCGATCAAGTGAAAGGCCAGGCGTTTGGCCAAATGCTGCAAGCACCGGATCACCTACTGGAAGAACCGGATCATAGAACGAACCTTTGCGCGCAAAGGTAGGCTCGCACATGGTGGTGATGGGATCATATTGCTTGCCCAAGTAACCACCATAGGGCCCTGCCCTTCGAAGACCTTGGCTAAATCCTGGAAATGCGGGCATCATTACATGAAAGGGTGTTGCTTCCTTGCCCATACCAAAGTGCTGGCATACTGCAGCCATGCTTGGATGATCCGAGGGCTTTGCAAAATAATTTTCTCGATCGGAACCACCTGTAAAACCTGTGAGCACGGAATAAGGATTATGACTGTTGTAGCCATGCGAAACAGTTCGAATCAGCGTTGCTTTATCAAGCCTGTTGGCAATAAGGGGAAGATGTTCGCAGATTTGGTACCCGGGGATTTTCGAAGCGATCGATTTGAACTCACCCCGGATTTCCTTGGGCGCATCGGGCTTCATATCAAAGGTATCAATATGGCTTGGGCCACCAAACAGGTTTACAAGGATTACCGACTTGGCTTTATTATTTCCGGAGTTTGTTTTGGAACCGGCTTGAAGCAAAGAGCCAAAGCCAGCACCTGCTAGCATCGACATACCGCCTAATTGCAGAACCTTGCGCCTAGTTAATTTAGGGTTGCACTGTGATGGTAGTTTAAAGTCAGGATTCATACATACTCCGGTGGGACTACCTTTATGCTGACTTATATTCGATTGGAAGTCAAACCAACTTTTATAAAAGCATCGTTTTTCATTGGTAACTCATGACAAATTAATCAGACCTATGGTATAAAACTACCACTCTTTTAATTCTTGGAATAAAACAGATGGTTAAATCAATGACTCAATTGAAAAGAATTTCTGCGCTTACCATTGCAGCATTTTTAATAATCGCATTGGGCAGCAGCTTTGCAGAACCACCCAAAAACCCCCGATTCACCGCATTGGAAAAGTATGCTCTATCTGCAAAATCAGCAGATGAAAAAGATTTTGCAACCCTTGCAGCTTTTCTGGTTTCAAAAGCCAAGGGAGACAAAGAAAAAGCATGGTGCATCTACCGCTGGGTAACCGATCGGCTTGCATACAATGTCGAGGCCTTTTTAGCAAAGAACCCCGGAGACAATTCGATTGAAACGGTGCTCAAAACTCGCCTTTGTGTCTGCGAAGGATATTCCCGGATGTTTTTAAAATTATGCGAGGAAGCAGGGCTGGAAGCAGTCAAGGTAACAGGGGTTGCGCGCAGCGGCAGCAAAGATGCCAAGGGCAAGCCTGCTTTTGAATCCCATGCTTGGAATGCTGTAAAACTGGATGGCAAATGGGAACTTATTGACTCCACTTTTGGTTCTGGCAGTGTCGATAAAAAAGCATTTGTCAAAAACTTTGAACCAATGTTCTTCATGGTGCCCCCAGAGCAAATGCGATTTACGCATTTCCCTGAAGATTCCAAATGGCAACTAATTGAAAAAACCATCTCTAGGGAAGATTTTGATAAGCAACCACTGGTTCAATCTAGCTTGTTCAAGCTCGGACTAAGCCCCGCCAGCATTTTAAAAACAATAAAAGGCTCATCATTCGGAGGCTTCCCGGAAATATTCGATGTCGCAAAAACCAAAATCACAGTTGTGGAGGTTCCATTAAACGCCAAGCTTAAAACAGGTGAGATTTATCGCATTGCAATCGAATCGCCCGAACTCTCTAAAGTGCTGATTCTTTCAAACGACAAACCGCAAATGAATTTACAAAAACAGGGGTCTAGCTTTACAGGAGAGGTTCATGCGTTAAGCGGAACCATGTTGATTACTGTTCAAAAACCAAACCAAGGGAATGAGTATTCTTTTTTGTTGCGCTACCAGGTCGAATAACAACAGTCAGGCATTCGCCTCCTACATTCCGAACCAGTCAGGCAACAATTTCAAAAATAAAGAACCTATTGCCTTGTTTGATGACGCTTTTCAAAATATCATTGGGTATCAATTAGAAAAATCTTTTAACGAAAATGGGACTGCATGGCATTTGCACCTGAAACTATCAAACTGCTTAGAGCAGCAAAGGAATTAGTCAAAAAAATTCCCGCTGATGCTGTTTTGATCCTTGCAGATGGCCCTATGGAATGGGACAAGGTACTTGAAGAACTATCAGGTACACGAATATTGGTTGCAGCCAGACATGAAGATGACTTCGTGCGCATCAAAGATCACCCCGATCTAACACTCATCGAGATTGAATCCGGCCCCACCCCCACCCAAGAACGCATGAGCCTTGCATTGCTCGAAGCAGTACGATCTGAAAAACTTAGGCAGGGCGCAGAGGTAGTGGTACTTTACAATGGTATTGAAGTGGGCGAAGAAAAGCCCGACATGATAGATACCCTCAGCCTGATAAAATTAGGCGAACATCTAGAAAAATTAAGCGCCCAGGATCTTCGCAGGCTGGATACTCAAGTACCATTGGAAACCCTCAGAGCCGTGGTCGACCTTGCAACTGAAATAGGCAGAGAAGGCAGAGAAGGCCACCCGATCGGGACTATGTTTGTCGTGGGGGACACACGCAAAGTAATGGGCCTTTCACGGCCCATGAACTTCAATCCTTTCCGTGGCTACAGCGACGAAGAACGCGATGTTCGCAACCTCGCAGTGCGCGAACAAATCAAAGATATCGCCAAACTGGAAGGCGCAATTATTATTCGAAGAGATGGCGTTGCAGTGGCTGCATGCAGGCGAATCGAAGCTTCCTACTCAGGTTTCACCCTCAGCATGGGATTGGGCACCAGGCACGCATCTGCAGCAGCAATTAGTAAAAGCACCAAAGCGATCGCTGTAACAGTCAGCCAATCTTCCGGCACAGTTCGAGTCTTTCAAAATGGCGAAGTGATGCTCCATATCGAACCATTCGCCCGGCCTATGACATGGGGCAAGTTCCGGATGGATGCGCTTGAAGACAAGAAATCCTAGGCTCGCTTTCAAAAACCCACTTCAACGATTATAATTTTTAAATATTAAAGATAGTGATTTTGCATTTGACAAAGATGCAGGGGGAATAAACATGCAGATAAAATCGATTTTGTGTTATGTGGTAATGCTTCTATTCCCTTTGTTGTTACTTTCTGCGCCACAAGATGCCACCAAAGCTGGAATCGAGATGGTTCAAACTCCTGCACTGGATGCAATTCCTGCGAGCGCCCTAGTTGTTGTTCAAGTAAAAGGAATTGAAGGAACTCTGGCAAGCTTGAATGAATTCGTAAAAAATGCGGTGCCCGATGCGATGCCATTGAATGAGAATTTCATCGTGAATGAGTTTTTAGAGTTTTTAAGAGGTCGAAAATTAACTGGCTTGGCTCCCAACGGACCACACTTTTTTGCAGCGATGGAATTCCCCCAACCCAACAAGGCAGCGAATCCAAACAAAGTTCTTGCTGCGATAAAAGTAACCAATTACAACGCTTTTCGCGAAGGGGTTTTAAAAGATTCTGAAATCAAAAGCATCAAGCTTGAGAAAAATGCAGAAGTTGTCACCATGGAAAATGGTTCGACCTTATTTTTTATTCCAAGAAAAGACCAAGTACTGGTAACCCCCGACCGAGATATCGCAAATCTGATCGCAAAAAGGCCAACCCCCATCACGACCAAAATCAGCAGAATACAGGCAAATCGACTGCAATCACCCGATCTGGGCATTTTTGTAAATTTAGAGGCTATCCACAAAGATTACCCTCAATCCCTAACAGAAACAAAAAAAGAGATTGAAACCTCTCTAAAAGATTTGGAATCCATTTTTGGAACTAAGAAACTTTTAGCCAGCGACTTAATCAACCAAACAATCGCCCTCACATTCAAAGGAATTGAAGACAGCAAGGGGATGGTGTTTTCGATAGATTTCCGGCCCACGGGGATTGTGTTTCATGGCGAAACAGAATTCAAAGCAAACACGCAAACTGCAGCGTTTTTCAAAGGATCAAAACCTGATGCGATGAAAGATATGCAGCGTCTGCCCGCAGGTAAAACCTTATACATGGCGCAACAAACCCAATCTCCCGTGATGAAAAGCGTAGCTTCTTATTTCATGGGGCTAACTCCGGAAGAAAATCAAAAAGCTTTGGGCAAAGATTTTGACATGTTTTTGCAACTTGCGAACAATCGCTATGATGCGCTCTCGTTTCCGCCTGAAGGTTTGCAAATCATTCAATCTGCAAACCCTGAAGAAACAAAACTCCGATTTCTCAACCTTTTAGAAAAATTAGGCAGAGGAGAGAAATTCCAGAGTGGGGTTTTAAAACAGGCCCCAACGATAAAAAAGGGAGCAGAATCTTTGGCAGGCCAAACTTTTGATCTAGTGTCATTCGAATGGGATTTGGAAAAAATGACAAATTTGATGGTCCGGGAGACAAAAGGAATTCAATTCTGGAACAAATTTCAGAAACTAATGATTAAAAAAATGATGGGAGGGTCCATGAATTTGTGGGTGACCACCACAAGAACTGAGGTAATTATGGTAACTGGGGAAGATTGGAATAAAACTAAGAGAATTTTTGAAGATTTTAATAAAAATGCCAACAAACTAGACAAAATAAGCCATTACCCTATATGCAGAAAGGACTTACCTCAAGAATCTAGCCTAATAATATTATTAGACCCCCTGTATTATTTAAAAATCATTTTAACGGTGCTCCAAGAAGTCGAGGGCGGGCCGTTGGCATTAGATTTAAACGGATATAGCCCAACTTTCATGGGATTTTCGGCTGTTTTTGAGGAAGATAGGGCTGCGGTTGATAGCGTAATTTCGGCCGCATCTGTTCAAGAAATCTATTTTCGTCTGATTAAGCGGGTTCTCGGTAAGTGATTTTCCTAATACATCAACCTAAATATCTTGAATCCTTGCTAGAAGTGCTTATAAAGAATGTTGCTATTGCCAACTTGGTTAATTCTAAGTTTGGTGATGTCTGCGGGTGTAGCTCAGTGGTAGAGCGCCACGTTGCCAACGTGGCTGTCGTGGGTTCAAGTCCCATCACCCGCTCTGTATGTAGGCCGAAAGAATTTTGACTGCAAAGCTTAACGCTAGCTATCAAGATTCTTTCGGTTTGGTTTTTTCCAGAAAATGTTCGGGCCATGAGGGGTCAGCGGACATTTAAACTGGCATGGCAAATTAAAATGATCATCGTCATGCTGCCTATAGTATACTGGTAAGGATCCCTCAAAATTATCATGTTGGAAACAGATTGCCATGACTGAGACCAAAACCGGATTGGAAGTTCAAGAAACCCACAAGCACGATCAT
>CAMDHK010000225.1 GCA_945897965.1 Candidatus Kuenenia stuttgartensis
CTGCCCGCAACTTTGGCAAGATCAAGGGTGATAATTTCTTTCCCTTTACCATCTTGTATATTTTTTCTTTCCATCGATACGCGAACTGTGGAATTAGCTTCCGCACCTGAAGCATCAAGAGGAAGTCGAACAAGAATACGAATAGAATCGCCCCGCCTATAGTTACCCGATTTATCGAGTTTAAGCGAAATCTTGGAGACAGAATTTCGGGAAAGAAAACGCAGAGTCTGCAGCCAAAAATAATTGTAATAAGCCTGATCCTCTCGGTACGCCCAGCGCCAAGATTCGTCAAATGCAAAAAACAAAACTCGACCCGCACCATAGTACTGCAGCACCATGAGCGGCACGTTTTTGCCTGATACCCCGAGATTGCCACCCTCCGCATTCGCAAGCACTTCAGCACCTTTCTTAGGCACCACACCTGCAAAGCACCAATACATTTCCTTCATGTGATTCCAAAGATTACTATTTTCTTTTTCCTCTGAATGAAATCTAAAAATAGGGTGCGTGCTCGCAGAAGCAGCGGGAATCATCCTGTACCCCTGAATGATTCCTTCGGGCGATTCAATCAATGGATTAGCATTAATTTCTACAGGCAACAAATCGCGCAAAGAAGCAGCATACTCTGCGGGGAAGAATCTTTGCCCTGCCAAGAAAAGTACGCCTCCTCCTTTTTCGCGAGCGAATTCAGTAAGGTCTGTAATGAATCGTTTGAATTTTGCAGCTTCCCGAGATTTTGGGTCAACATCACCAAAGATCACGACATCGTATAGAAACAACTCACCTCGAGTGGGAAGGTCTGCAATCGCAGTGCGATCCTGTGATGGAAAATCTGGATCTGCTTCTAGCAAAAGCACATTCAAAGAGAAAAGTTTTCTCCCACCTGGAACTTCTGCCTGCCTTTCGAGCAATGTTTTCAAGTATTGATACTCATAACGCCTACAACCTTCAACAAAGAGAATTCTTACCGTGCTGGCTTGCTGAACAAGAACATTTTTTTCGAGCCGATTATTTATCGCTTGCGATTCTTCCTTCTGTGTTGGGATCTCAATTTCATAAAGTTTGAGCCCTTCGGTTTTTGGTTTATCGACCAAGCGTATTACGGAGGGTATACCAGTTTCATCTAGGGTTATTTCCTGCTTATCGATAATATCAGGCTTCCCCTTTTCCTTAAGAAGCACCGAGGTTCGAAAGTTTTTATACCCTGCAGAAGAAACCCTTACATCCAGCACCACCCGGTCTCCAAAAGCGATTTCATCGGGGCCTTGAACATCTAAAACTGCAAGGTCTTTGGGTTCCATTTCCTCACCCAACCCGATTGCAAAAAAAGGAATCGCACTCTGGACCGCAAATTTTGTTACCTTCGACAATTCTTCGCCATCGGTAACAACTCCATCAGAAAAAAGAACCACGCCTCCAAGGGGGGTGCCCCGAAAATCATTAAGCACCTGCCTGCAGGCATTACCGATTTTGCTACTGTCATGAGAGGCATCTGGTTTCAAGGCACGGATTAAAACAAGGGCTTCAGGAATTTCTTCAGGCTTGGTGATAAGGGCAATTTTCTCTGCCCGGGCAGAAAGATGATAAAGGTGAATGCGGAACTTTCTTTCAAGTATGTTTGCAAGAAACTTGCCTTGATTTTCTGTAAGAATTGCACGGGCTATTCCAATTCGAGTAACTTGCTGGCTCGGAGCATCTGCAATTTTACGCGAAAACAAATCCCGCGCCTCGTCTTGGTATTTATCTGCAATCGACATGCTTTGAGAATCATCAATCAAAATTGCAATGTCGGGCCAAGTAAACCTTTCAAACCCAAGGCCAATCTGGGGCAAGAGTATCCACAGCAGAACCCACCAAAAGCCCAACCTTAATCCAGTAAGAGTAATCGCCCCCAAAGCACTGCGATTAAAAATCAACCGAACAAAGGCCATGCCGGTGCAAAAAGCTAGAATCCCAAATATTGAAAGCCTGACCGCTTTAGTGTTAATTGCAGGCGTGAATTCATTCTGAGTTATCAATCTGGTTTGTAATGTTTCGCCTTCCCCGACTTCGATCCGACCACGCACCGATTCAAAACTCTCAACAACACTAGCAGGAAGAAATGAGAGCGCATTCGCACCCGAAGAATTGCCAAGTATCCCAACCACACAAAACCCAACAGGAATTAAAACAAGCCAACTTAACCCCATGATCAACCATGGTTTCTTAAGGCTTGGCGTAAGCGATCTCCCCAATCCCATCAACCAAGAAAACAAAAACTCCCCTATCGAAAAGAGAAGGAACAACAAAAGAAATACACCTGCAATCTTCTCCCTCAACATCCCTTTTTCTTCATTATCAGTAGCATTACCCGAACTATTCTCATCCATGAAAAACGTAGGATCTTTCACAAGAGAAAAATTTGCCTCCGGATAAAACTGATTGATCTCCTCCAACGAAGTCCGGGATAGATCTGATTCGGATCCTGATTCGCCCATAGGGCTTAACATCGGATTTACCGCAAAACAATTACTGGCCTGTGTTGTGAGGTACCTTGCAAAATAAAACCCTGATCTGAAAGTATTGCTGAAGTTCATCCTGGAAAAGTCCTGATCCTGAATCAAAGGCAATGTTTCTGAAGTGCCATCAGGGAGCGAAATTTTAACTTCGCCTGATTGTTGTGTGGGGTAATCTTCAATCGTGGTTCCACAAAGTTGCGAATGCTCTTTTAATTTCCCAGCACAACTTGCCAACATCAGCTCTTGAACAAAAGGCAGATAACTGGGATATGCAGGCCAGTTGTTCCATTCTGTATTAGCACTGGTACAAGCAAGGTAAACCCAACCTTTGGATCGGGAATCGGTAGCCTTGGAATTCTTTTGCAAGGAAGCAATGGGAGGTTGCCAACTCAACAATGCTGGAACAGTCAAGGATGCATTTTTATTATCATCCACATTCGAACCTGGAATAACGCTTTTGAAATTCGCAAGATTTCGGACAAGAGATTTTGGCAAGGGTTCAGTTTGGAAAGCAGTGGTAAATCTCGGGGCGAGCAAAGATTGCTTATCTTCAGCAGTACGAAATGCGCTAAGAGGTGGATATTGAAAAGCAGAAGGATCGGATTGAAATTGAAAGAGCGAACCCTGTAGCGCAGACAACGGCTTGATCAACTTCGCAGGTAAAAGCCCCTTGCCTTCCTGAAAAAGATTATCGTTGTAAGAAGCGGGTTCGGCTTGCTCACCCAACCAAAAAACCGCGCCGCCCCCTTTTCGCACAAATTCCGCAACCATTCTCGATTCTGAAGCTCTCCATCGGGCGACATCACAAAAGAAAATAGAATCATAATTGGTAAGCCCTTTATTTAATTCATCAGCCAATCTTGGTTCATCGATTGATCGTGCCTTGAACTTCAAAGGAATAGAATCAATGCCTTCGTTATCGAGAGCAATCTGCAAAAACCCCGTCGATCTTTCAAGCTCACGCGCAGAATACCTACCATTCACCAGCAAAATATTAAGCTCTTTACTAACCCGAACAATCACTCTGCAGGAATCATCAACTGCAAGATTATCCTGATCTAACTGCATTTGAACCGCATAATCTCCCGGTTCTTTGAACTTGTATTTGAGTAACACTGTAGCTTGCGAAGAAGCCTGCATATCGACCGATTCCTCAAGCACTTGGGCAAGAGAAACAGAGTCTGATCCCTGAGCGAGTTTACCCGCAAGCAATCGCACTTTAACACGGCTTTGCGGTTTATCGCCAAACGCCTGTAGCTTTGCAATGAATCTAGTTTCGGAACTAACCCCTGCAATTTGCCCATCTATTTCAAGATTTGTAATTGCAAGATTAGAAGGTATTTCAACACCAATATCAAGAACCCCAAGAGTTGCCTTGGTTCGCATTTTAGAGAACAGTGCATTGGCAGGGCCTGCACCATTACTAAGCCAAGAACTCTTTTGAAGATCAGAAACGAAAAGAACTTTGCGGTCTTTAAACCGTGGTGGAGATCTCTGCAAAATGGCATCGACCAAGGCAAGTGTACCTGGAAGATCTGCACACCCATGAGTTGGGGCGATCGCGGAAATTTCCTCCCGCACCTTATCGAAATCTTCAGCAGCTTCGTTGATGATTATCTTCGGAGGAAACGACATCTGCACCAAACTAATAGCATCGCCTGGGTTACAAGCCTGAACAAAACGATCGGCATTTTGTCTGGCTTTTTCGAATGCAGATTTGCCATCTTTTTGCGCCAGCATGCTAAGGGAAGCATCCAGAACAAGAATAGTATGCACACGAGATACGCCAGCAATTCGCTGCCCCCGCATCTCCGGGAATAACTTACGCCAATAGGGTTCAGCCCAAGGCATTGCAGCAGCGCAGGCGGAAGCCAGCAAGAAAACCATCAAGCAACGAAGTACCAGCAACAACCATTGTTCGATGCGCCAGCGTTTCTCTTGAACTTTTTTTGCTTCTAAAAGAAAACGAATAGTGGGCAGGTCCACAATCTGCCTGCGAAACCTGCGCAAAAGATGAATGATAATAGGAATTGCAACAGCGCCTGCAGCAGCAAGAAGCGCAGCAATAGGGGTTTCAAACAGAAATGCAAACAGCGGAAACATCAAGTAAGTGGCCCCCGCATCTCTTTCCTTGTCCGCGACTTTCTACCCCGTAAATATTCTGACAACACTTCGCCAAGCACTTCGTCTGTCCTTAGCAAAACATAATCACTATCTAGCTTTCTTAATTCTTCACGCAGACTTGCGCGCCATCGGTTAAGATTTTCAAGATAACTCTGCCTAAGTGAAACGGGATCTGCATCGAGTTGCGGTTCGCCCTCTAAACCGCGAAACAAAGTCGGATCTTGGAAAGGAAAATCCATCTCATGCGGATCCATCACATGAAAAGCCACGACTTCATGGCCAAGATGATTCAGGTGTTTGATGCCTTCCATTAAGGAATCCATATCGTCAAGAAAATCGCTGAATATAAAGGCAATGCCCTTGCGGGTCATTCGCTCGCAAACCTCATGAAGCAAAGGAGCAATGTTGGTTTTCCCAGTGGTGGGGCCCAACGAAAGTATTTCGAATATCGCCTCCAATTGCGATATCCTTCCCGAGGGTGATAATCTGTTTAACACTTTGTCGTTAAAGGTATAAAGCCCGATGGCATCTCCATCGTGTTGCAAAAGGTACGCAAGAACGCTTGCAGCGATTGCAGCGTGATCAAATTTAGAACGAATCCCGGACTTGGTTTTCTGCCAAGGGACAGAGCCAAAAGACATCGATTCACTGCAATCCACCAGCATGGAGCATGCAAGATTTGTCTCTTGCTCATATTGCTTGAGGTAAAGTTTTTCGGTTCGAGCAAGGACTTTCCAATCCAGCCTACGAAGATCATCGCCTGCGGAGTATTCACGATGTTCTGCGAACTCGACAGAGAACCCACGCATTGGGCTGCGATGTTTGCCCGAGATAATACCTTGAACGATGGTTCTGGCTTCGAGTTCGACAAGCCGAAGCCGGGCCAAAACATCAGCATCAAGGTATTTCCGATTATTGCTCAAGCCTAACTCCCGGCGCTAGATTTCCACTAAAGGCACAGAGTCGATCAGTTTCTGAACTATTTTATCAGCGGTCATGCCATCCGATTCCGCATGATAATTTGTAATTATCCTGTGCCTTAGAATAGGGAGGGCAACGGATTTAATATCTTCGCGAGAAACAAAGAAGCGCCCAGCAAGAGCAGCCCGCGCCTTACCGGCCATCACCATGGCTTGCCCAGCTCTAGGGCCTGCACCCCACGAAATATATTTCCTAACAAAATCAGGAACAGCAGCAGATGATTCTTTATCACGCTCGGGCCTGCTTTTTCGAACAATATCCATGGCGTATTTAACAACATGGGGTGATGCGGGAATTTTGCAAACGAGTTCTTGCATCCCTTGTATTTCAGCCTCGGAAAGAACCCGTTGCACAGGATTCATATGCCCTGAAGTCGTGCGAGAAATGATTTCAAGTTCTTCAGCTTCGGAAGGATAACCAACCAGAATCATGAACATAAATCGATCCAACTGAGCTTCAGGAAGAGGATAAGTGCCCTCTTGCTCGATGGGATTTTGAGTTGCAAGCACAAAAAAAGGTTTGGGCAATACATGGCGCTGGCCACCAACCGTGACTTGAAGTTCCTGCATAGCTTCAAGAAGAGCGGACTGAGTTTTGGGGGGAGTACGGTTGATTTCATCAGCAAGAACAAGGTTGGCAAAAATCGGGCCATTAATAAAGCGAAAGACTCTTTCACCTGATGTCTTATTCTCTTGAAGAATTTCAGTTCCAGTAATATCGGAGGGCATTAAATCTGGCGTAAATTGAATGCGGTTAGATATAAGGCCTAAACTTGATGCCAAAGTTTTAACAATCAGGGTTTTCGCCAACCCAGGCACACCCACCAAGAGGCAATGCCCCTTTGCAAAGAGGGCGAGAAGAAGTTGTTCAACAACCTCGGAATGGCCAACAATCACTTTGGAAATTTCTTCCCGTATTTTAACTCCAGCTTGCTGAATCTTCTTAAGAGCTTCAAGATCGCTGGACTTTTCGTTTTCACTATCAAGCAATATTTCAATCATATTTTGTTC
>CAMDHK010000226.1 GCA_945897965.1 Candidatus Kuenenia stuttgartensis
TGAAATTCTTTCTTAATCATTGCTTATTTCAAGGTGAACGACATGGATCATTTGGATTATTCCCCGACCCGCAGGAAGTTTATTCAAACCACTGCAGCGACAGCATCCGTAGTCGCTGGCTCGAATGCAGTTGCAGCCTCTGAAACTCCAGGATTAAGATTCAGCAAAAACATGAATGTTGATGTTTTGGTTTGTGGTGCGGGGTGTGCGGGATCTGCAGCAGCGTTGGCTGCATCTCGGGCAGGTGCAAAGGTGATGGTCATCGAAAAAGCCCCTTTTGCAGGCGGAATTATAACTTGCGTTGGCTTGCCTTATTTCGATGGCATTGCCAACATCCGTGATAATCGCATTGTAGTTCGCGGAATTGCACTCGAGCTTCTTTCTAAATCGGGCGTGTGCGCCCCCGATGCTAAAACAGTTTCTAAACACAACCCCACCATTCCCAACTCCTTCGAGTTCAAACTTCTTCTTGATAATCTTTTTCGGGAACAAAAGGGTTCGCTCTCTATTCTTTTTAATTCTTTTGTCTGTGGTGTAGATTCTCTGGGTGGAAGGATTAAGACAGTTCATGTTGCAAACAAGGATGGCTTGGTTGCTCTTCATCCCAAAGTGGTGATTGATTGTACTGGCGATGCTGATGTTGCTGCCTGGGCTGGTGCGCCTTACGAACAAAACACCGAGGTGCAGCCTTTGACTCTTCATTTCCGCATTGGCCATGTGAAAAAGAATATTGACATGACCAAGAATTGCAGGGAGGCACTTGCAAAAGCTGTGGTTCGAGGTGATCTGCCTTTCTACTATGGGCCGGGCGTGATGTTTCTTTATGGCGATGATGAAGTATATATTCATGGTGTGCGTGTACCTGCGAACCCGACCGATGCAGCAGATTTAAGCCGTGCTGAAATGCAGGGCCGTGCCGATGCCCATGCGATGTTTCGTACTTGGAAAAAAGAAGTTCCCGGATTTGAGCAATCTTATTTTATCGAGGCTTATCCATGGATAGGGGTGAGGGAATCGCGCAGGATTATTGGGCAGCATGTTCTTTCAGAAGAGAACCTAATGAAAAGCCAAAGGTTCGATGATGCGATAGCAACAGGCTGTTGGTATCTTGATTTGCATCCGAACAAAACAACTGTGGGCAGCGCCAATAATTTTGATCCCAAGAAGGTGCAACCCGAACCCTACGATATTCCCTACCGAGCATTACTGCCTCAGAAGGTGGAAAACCTTTTGGTTGCTGGAAGGTGCCATTCTGCAACTCGTGGCGCTCACGCCTCAACCCGGGTAACGGTAACAGCGATGGCAATGGGAGAAGCTGCTGGTCAAGCCGCAGCGATGTCGATTGCAAACAATCAAAGTGTGCAAGAAATCAGCGGGGTAAAAGTTCGCGATGCACTTAAGAAAATTAATGCTGGCCCTTTTACTGATGCTTGATTTCTTTTTGTTCGATCAAGTGTTACTTGCTTTTCAATTGTTCCTTGGCAATTGCCAAGGTTGAGAGCATGAAGCGACCGATATCATCACGCCTTTCGCTGTATTTGGCAGCTTCTTCAGTCTTGCCATCAAACGCTTTGGGATCTGCAAATGGAAGTGAGATGCGTTTTGTAGCGCCCATGATGACTACAGGGCAGGCGCTATCTGCTTCATCACAAACCATCAGGGCTATGAAATCTTTTTGCGGGTTTTTCGGGTCGCTGTAATGCTTGGAAAACTCAATGCAATTCCAGCCCTGATCTTTTAACCAAGAAACTTGATAAAAGGGGTTGTCCTGCTCTTTGGGGCCTGGTTTTGCTTTCTTGCCAGTGGGTTCAATTTTAAAACCTATTTCTTTGAGTGCTCGAATCGATCGGCTATTAAAGGCACTTGGTGTCGTTCCACCCGAATAAAATCGCAGGTCCGAAAATCCATGATACGCTGCAGAGGCATTGCCCATGGCTGCGCCCATTATGCTTCGTCTGGAATTGCCGGTGCATACAAGAATGATGGAAAGCTCTTTCCCTGGTTGGTATTGCTCAACAATTACTTTTGCTAATTCTTTCTGCGCTTTCTCATGAATGCTGGCGATGGATTTCCCATCCGTTGAAATACTCTTAAGGTGATTCGTAATTGCAGGGAATGTTTTACCTTGAAGCTCGGGTTGTTCTTTTTGGCCCGGTAGCAATAATCCTGCAAGCAATAACATGAACATTTCAATGTCTCCCTTATTTTTCTTGATTATGATTCTATCATCTATTAACCATTTTCTTTCACAAGAAATACATTTGGTCTTCCTAAAAGTTTCATGCTTTTCAGTGCTGCTTTTTTAGGGTAAAAGAAGGTTGTATTTAGTTATTACTCTTCATTTGAAAGTTTAACCATGAACTTATTGCCCTTTGTAAGATGCATTGCAAACCTGTTGCTTGTTTCAACTTTGCTAGTTTCGATTTCTCAGGCTGCAGAACCAGCGGCTGTTCGCATGGAATCGGTTGGCGTTGCCATGCGCGATGGCATTGTGCTTGCAACGGATATTTATCTGGTGGGCCAGGCCAAGGCACCCGTGGTGGTGATGCGAACCCCTTATAATAAAAGCCGGGTTACGCCCATTGCAGAACGCTTTGCTCGCGAAGGATATATCGTGGTAGTGCAGGATTGCAGGGGTACCTTCAAATCTAAAGGCGATTTGATCCCTTACAACAACGAAGGCCAGGATGGGTTCGATGCCATCGAATGGGTTTATAGGCAATCATGGTGCAATGGCCGAATAGGCATGTGGGGAAGTTCTTATGTTGGTGCAACGCAATGGCAAGCTGCTGCAGAAAAGCCTCCGGGTTTGGTTACCATCAGCCCCACAGCAACATGGAGTAGTTTCTATCGCAATCTTTATTTGGGTGGAGCAGTAAGGCTTTCGCTGATCGCAAAATGGGCTGGTGGTAATTCTACCAAGCCTGAAAATGCCAAGGTTACCGATCAATGGGATGCTGCCCTCATGCATCTTCCTTTAAGTGAGATGGATACGAAAATTGGTTGGCCCATTCCTTGGCTGACTGGGATGCTAACCCATAATAAGCCTGATGGTTTCTGGAACCGTTTGAACCTTACCAACCAAATCACAGATCTTGATCTTTCGGTTTTGCATGTGGTTGGCTATTACGATTTCTTTTCGAGGGAATCCGTGGATAACTTTATGATCATGCAAAAGAAGGCTTCAAAAACGATAACTCGCAAGCAGCAGCAATTGATTCTTGGGCCTTGGGATCATGGCACCATCGGGAAAAGCAAAGTGGGTGATATCGATTTCGGCCCCAATGCAATCTGGGATCCGGTAGAAGCTAATGTCGATTGGTTTAATCGTTTCTTAAAGCAAGATGCCAAGGCCTTGGCAAAGCCTTTTATTCCTGTGCGTTATTTTTCGGTGGGCGATAATACCTGGAACGATGCGGGCACCTGGCCCCCCGAAGGATTTGAAAACACCGCCTTTTATTTGCATTCTAATGGTAACGCGAATGGTGTGAAGGGTGATGGAGTTTTGGATTTAACAGCCCCCGCAAAAGATGAAACAGCGGATAGTTTTAAAGCCGATCCTGCTAAACCTGTGCCCGCATTACCTATCACGGATAAAAGGCCATTACATCTTGCCCATTGGGCCCCGGTTGATCAAAGGCCAATTGAAGAACGAAAAGATGTTTTGGTTTATACTACCAAGCCACTTGATAAACCTTTGCGATTTGCGGGAAATCCCAAGGCAGAGCTGTTTGTTTCGACCGATACCAAAGATGCAGATTGGGTGGTCAAGCTAACAGATGTAGCCCCGGATGGTTTTTCTTACAACCTTGTGGTTGGAATACTTCGTGGCAGTTTTCGCGATTCAATGTTGATGCCCAAGGAAATGAAACCAGGCGAGGTGTATAAAATCACGGTAGATCTTGGGCCTATTGCTGCGGAACTTCCTAAAGGGCATAGCTTGCGTGTTCAAGTTTGCGGCTCTTATTTCCCGTTGTTTGATCGTAATACCAATACCGCTGAAGGACCGTTTTCAAAAACTACGGTGATTGCAACCGAGAAAGTTTATCATCAGCAAGACATGGCTTCCCGCATTATTCTTCCCTGCAAGAAATAATCTTTACCATGAAAAAGAAAACTCTTTATGAAACTCTATGCCGCGCTTTTTCTCTTGCTCTTTGTTGCTCAAATTTCGCCAGCACAAGGGTTAGAGAAACTTTCCTACAATCACCCGGGATTAGTTGTTGATCTGGGTGTTGGCCTTTGGGCCTGGCCTATTCCGTATGATGTCGATGGCGATGGCGATTATGATCTCATCGTCTCTTGCCCAGATAAACCCTCTAATGGTGTTTGGTTCTTCGAAAATATCTCGGGCAGTACCAGCAAAAACAAGCTCCCATTATTTAAGCCCGCCCGTAAACTTAGCCCCACCGTGCACTATGTCATGCCCAGTTATATTGATGGTATATTGATGGTTTTATCGCCAGGCTATGAATATAAAAACTTCCCCTCCTTCGGCCTTGCTGAACGCATTACGCTCCCCATCCCTGCAAAATTCCATGAATACGAAGGCAAACAATCGAAAGGACCAAAAGTCCGCCATAACCAATGGCGTTATGTTGACTTCGATGGCGATGGCAAACTCGATATTGTTTCAGGAATTGAAGATTGGTCCTTCTATGGCTGGGATGATGCATTCAACAACAAGGGCGAATGGACCAATGGGCCATTGCATGGTTTTGTTTATCTGTACCGCAATAAAGGCACAAATGATTCTCCTTCGTATGAAAAACCCATAAAGATTAATGCGGGCAATAAACCCATTGATGTCTTTGGTTGCCCTTCCCCTAATTTTCATGACTTTGATGGTGATGGCGATCTTGATCTCATCTGTGGCGAATTCCTCGATGGCTTCACCTACTTTGAAAACATCGGTACTCGCACTAAACCTGTTTACGCTGCAGGTAAAAGAATTCTCACTCCAACCGGAAAACCTTTGGTCATGGATTTGCAAATGATTGTACCCATTGCTTTCGATTGGGATAACGATGGCGATTTAGACCTCATCGTTGGTGATGAAGATGGCAGAGTCGCTTTTATCGAAAATGTTTCTGATAAAAACAATGCCTCAGTGAAAGGCAGCGTTCCCATTTTTTTAGAACCCAGATACTTTCAGCAGCAAGCAGATACTTTGAAATCAGGCGCTCTCGCTACTCCAGTTGGTTTCGACTGGGATGGTGATGGCGATATCGATATTCTTTCTGGCAACACTGCTGGCTACATCGAATTTTTTGAAAACCTCTCTGGCCCAAAGGTTGCGTCTCCCAAATGGGCTGCCCCAGTAAAGTTAAAAGCGGATGACAAAGTATTCAGAGTGATGGCTGGCGCCAACGGTAGTATTCAAGGCCCCGCAGAAGCAAAATGGGGCTATACCACTCTTAGCATTGCTGATTGGGATGGCGATGGCTTACCAGACATCATTTATAATTCCATCTTGGGGAAAGTGGAATGGCTTAAAAACATCGGCACCAGAACTTCCCCTAGGCTAACTAAGCCTCAGCCCATCGAGGTTGATTGGCCGGGCCCCGCACCAAAACCTGCCTGGAATTGGTGGAATCCCACTGAAAAACAATTAGTGACTCAATGGCGCACTACGCCGGTTGTTTTTGATATGAACCAAGATGGTCTGCCTGATTTGTGCATGCTTGATACTGAGGGCTATTTTGTTTTTTTTGAACGATCCATCAAAAATGGTAAACGAATTCTATTGCCCCCAACGCGTGTTTTTTGTGATCCTCAAGGCAAACCCCTGCGATTCAATGATCGAATTGCTGGCGCCAGTGGTAGAAGAAAAATCACTTTTTGTGATTGGAATGGGGATGGTCAAACCGATTTACTTTTAAACTCTTCCAATGCTGATCTTTATCTTGGCATTGGTAAAAAAGAAGGCAAATGGCTCTTTGAAAAAAAGGGAACTCTTGCCAAACAAAATATCGAGGGCCATGATGTCAGCCCTACCACGGTTGATTTTGATGGGGATGGCGTTGCGGATTTTCTTGGTGGGGCGGAAGATGGCCGTTTTTACTGGATGAAAAATCCCAGATCTAAGTAAACCACTCATCCCAACATTAATCCGCTTATTTTTTTGATAAATAGATGATGAATGATCGGTGTATTTTTGATTAAGACCGCATTTGTAGCCTTTAAAAACCCTTAAAAAACGCTTTAAAACAAGCATTTTTTGTCTTAACGGGTTCTTCACTTATCGCACTTCATATCTTTGTTTGAATGTTTTCCTTCATCCTTGTTTAATACCTCAGGTGTTGAAATTGTTTACAAAGCGTTTTTTGTCTGGGGGATATTGTCTTATGTTGAAGCGTCTTAGTTACATTAAGAAGGGGAAGAAAGCCTTTACCCTTATCGAACTTTTGGTCGTTATTGCGATCATTGCAATCCTTATCGGCCTTCTTCTGCCAGCAGTGCAGAAGGTGCGCGATGCAGCAGCCCGAATGACTTGTTCTAATAATATGAAGCAAAT
>CAMDHK010000227.1 GCA_945897965.1 Candidatus Kuenenia stuttgartensis
ATCTTTAATCCACCACAGGTGACCGGGTTACTGTAAAGCAAAACGGGCAGATTAGTGGATTCCGCAATGCGTTTGTAATGGTCATGGATTTCGTTTTGATTGGGCAGAATAAAGTAAGGAGTGATAACTGAAACACCATCCACGCCTTCCTTCTGCGCCATTTTGGTAAGTCGTTCTGCTTCGCGGGTGGTTTCTGCGCCCGTGCCTGCAAAAACTGGAACCCTTTTCCTCACCTGCTCGACAGCAACAGCAATAACCTGCTGTTTTTCAGCCTCATCCATGGCATAGAATTCGCTGTTGGTTCCAAGCACAAATATGCCATGAACCCCTGCCTCAATTTGCTGCTCAATAAACCACTTCAGGCGTTCTATATCGAGATCTTCGTTATCTTTAAATGGAGTAGCTAGGGGAGGGATGATGCCGTGGAAACTCATGATTAATCCTTTTCGTACGGTTTGATTGCAGCTTTAAGCCTTGAGGAAAATTGACCGCTATATGCCGCCCAAAGAACTTCCATGGGGTGGGCCACCCAGACCGAAGGTTTGTTTTCTCGAAGATACCGATCAACCTGCAAAAGGCAGCCAACATTTGCAGTGAAAATAGCACGAGCACCAGTCGCAAGAATATTCTTTGCCTTGCGTTCGCCCAATGCTTTGGACATCTCAGGTTGGGTAATGTTGTAACTGCCTGCAGCACCACAGCAGTGTTCATTTTCGAGAAGGGGCACAAGTTTAAGGCCTTTGATCATGCCCATTAATTGTCTGGGGGGATTACGAATTTTCTGAGCATGGCTTAAACCGCAAGCATCATGATAAGTGGCTTTTAAAGGCACTTCATGGGTGGGTTCAACAGGTCCAAGCTCCATCAGGAACTCGTGAATATCCTTCACCTTCGAACCAAAAGCTTCACCTTGTTTTTCGAATGGGGTGCCATGCAATAGATGCCCATACTCTTTAAGTACCGGGCCACAGCCACCCGCATTATTAACGATTGCATCAAGCTTATTTGGGCCATCGGTCAAGCCATCAGCAAATGCAACACAGTTTGCTGCAGCAAATTTCTTAGCTTCGTTATCCAGGCCTGCATGATGATGCAAAGCAGCGCAACATCCTTGGGTTTTTGGAATCCAAACTTCACAGCCATTCTCTTGAAGCACCCTAGCAGTTGCAAGGTTAGCTTGGGGAAGAAACGCATCTGCAGCACAACCTAAAATCAAGCCAACACGTGCTCTTTTAATACCCTTGGCAGGAAGTACCTCAGGGAATTCACCGTAATGAGGTTCCATATCAGGGACAATTTCATTGAGCAATCGAAGTGACTTAGGCAACAAGTTTCCAGCTAATCTAAGCAGCCACATCAGACCCAATTTTTGCAGAATACGAACAGGCAAGAGCGCAAGCTTCATGCGCTTTGCGTAGGGAGTAAGGTTGAAAAGCATCCAGCGCTGCAAGGCGTTTACGGTGGGAGCAGGTGGAAGAACCCGGGTCATATCATGTTTATAAGAGGAGATGATTTTGCCATACTTGACACCCGAAGGGCAGGCAGTTTCGCACGCCATGCATTCCAGACAAAGATCCATATGCTTTCGAACTTCAGGAGTGAGCTCGGTTCTGCCATCGGTAACCGCGCGCCAAAGATAGATGCGCCCTCGAGGGCTATCATTTTCATCGCCTGTTTCGACATAGGTAGGGCAAGAACCCAAACAAAGACCGCAATGCACGCAGTCCATGAAAGTTTCATACTCAACATTCGTACCAAAGCCCTTTTCTCCGGAGAGAACATGAAGGGCGAGGGGATCTTTAGGAATTGGTTTAGAAACGCTGTGTGTATGTGTATTCATAAGATTATATTTTGAGCCTAGTGATTAAATACGATCAACAAATCGTCCGGGGTTAAATAGTGCTTTAGGATCTAGAGATTCTTTAACTTTACGCATGACTTTAACATCAGGCCGGGTTTGACCCCAAACCGGGAAGTCTGCTTTCCACTCGGGCAGGCAGTAAGGAAGAACCAAATTCCCCTGATAACGAACAGCCTTTTGTAAAAGAATATCGATAGAGTTAAATGCCACTTGCCTAGATACGCCTTCTGGGATGTGTCCGAAAACAATCCCCGAACCTGCATGTGCCTGAAGCGAAACACCAGGGATAGTATCAGTTGCCAAAGCACACCAAGAAGCAACCTTGGCAGAAGGAATGTTTGCTTTAAAAGTCAGAGGGCAACCAGAAATCCGAGCAGCTTGAAACTCTCCTAGAGCCTGCCATAATGCAGCATCAGAAGGCCCATTGATGATCTCAATCTTGCTATTTGGAACATCAGCGAGTTCGTTTGCGAGTGTTTCGGTTTGCCATTTCACTGCTTCAGTACTGTGTTCAAAACCAATAAAAATCCCGTAGTCAGAAGTAACAGCAAGATGCTTAAAGAGAGGATGTTGCAAAGTAGTTTTATTAAGTAACTCAACTGCAACAGGCCTGGTCTTGGTGTTATGAATCCGATCTAAAACAGATTCAACATTGGCAGGATTTAAGGTAAGCAAAAGAAAAGCAGAAGCTTCCGGGTTAGGTCTTACTTTAAGCGTAACCTGAGAAATAATTCCAAGAGTTCCCAAAGCGCCTGTATGAAGCTTGCAGAAATCGTAGCCAGCAACATTTTTAACAACCCGACCACCCGCTTTGGTTTCTAGGCCTTCATCATTAAGGATAGAAATACCAATCACATAATCACGCAAAGTGCCCCAACCAAATCGCCTGGGCCCAGAGGTATTGGTAGCAAGTAAACCACCAAGAGAAGAATTAGCAGGATAGGGATCATCGATGGGAAGCCTTTGATTTTCTTTCCCAAGCATCTCCTTCAAATCTTTAATAAGGATACCCGCCTGCACGGTAACAGTCATGTCACGGGCGGGATAATCAATCACCTTGTTAAGATTTTTTGTACCAAGCACAACGCCCTTACGAGAAGGCGCATAACCAATATTCATCTTGGAACCAGACCCAGAGGGAACGATGGCATCCAAGTTGGCAGCAGACTGCTTGATGATCTCACAAGCTTCAAGAACATCGGAAGGATGCTTGTGCTGAAAACCATCGAGCGGATTTAACGAATCAGAGAAAGACAAGGAAAGATCCTCCGTTACTACATTGCAGCCATTCTACCGGCTTTGGAAGCTTCAATACAGGCGCCCGCAGTGGGCAACATTTTGTGTGGGCTGCAATTATTCGTAGGGTTGAATGCGTTCCGTAGCCTGATCATCATTGCAAGATCATCAGGGGTAAAAAGCTTGGACATGAAATCGATTTTTTCAACACCGATGCCATGCTCTCCGGTGACACTACCGCCCACCCTAATGCATTCGTCAAGGATTTCGCCACTGGCTGCAAGAACCCGTGTTACTTGATCAGGAAACCGTTCATCGAAAAGCAGAATGGGATGAATATTACCATCCCCTGCATGAAACACATTACATATTTTGAGATCATACTTAAGGCCAATGCGCTGAATTTCTCGAAGTATATGAGGCAATTTGCTTCGAGGTACAACACCATCCTGGGTGCAAAAACTGGATGCGAGCCTGCCTACTGCGCCAAAGGCCTGCTTACGGGCTTTCCACAGCAAGGTACGCTTTGCCTCGGTGTCAGCTTTGCGAACTTCGCGTGCGCCATGCTTAAGAGCAATCTGAGTGATTCGGTCCGCTTCAGTATCAATCCCTGCTTCTAATCCATCGACTTCCATGATAAGAATTGCGCCCGCATCAAGAGGAAAACCAAAATGGAAGGCATCTTCAAGTGCGCCAAGAATCATTTGATCGAGCATTTCAAGTGCAGCAGGAACAATGCCAGCACCAATTATTTCACTGATGGTATTGGTGGCATCATCAACGCTATTGAAAACACCTAACAAGGTGCGATAAGTATCGGGGTTGCGAGTGATCCTAACCCATGATTTTACTGCAACGCCAAAAGTCCCTTCAGAGCCAACGATCACGCCCGTAAGATCATAGCCGGGATTATCTTCAAGCGGACCGCCAGTGTGGATGATTTCGCCATCGGGCAATACAAGTTCCACGCCCATGATGTGATTAACCGTCACGCCATACTTTAGGGTATGAGGTCCGCCCGAATTGGTTGCGACATTACCCCCGATGGTGCAAGCCCCTTGGCTGGAAGGATCTGGAGCAAAGTGGTAACCCTGTGGCTTAAGGTGATTGGTTAGCCAAAGGTTAATAACGCCCGCCTCAATCAAAGCGCAGCGGTTTCTATAATCTACATCAAATATCTTTTTCATACGAGCAAGCGAGATTACAACGCCACCGCCCACAGGTAGGCAACCGCCCGCAAGGCTCGTGCCCGCCCCTCTTGGCAGAAAAGGGACTTTAAAATAATTGCAGGCATCGACAATCTTCGAAACTTGCTCGGAGGTGGTTGGGAAGACAACGACATCAGGCCGGTTTTTATCTATCGTAAAACCATCACACTCGTAAACCATCAATTCGCTTGCAGCAGTAATGATGGCATCTGCACCAACGATGTTTTTCAAACTATCCAAAAGCCTTTTCATGCAATCATTCCAAAAACTAAAGGTTTGAATACCACACCCGAAACATTAATAATTCCGGGCATTCTTGCGCACATGAACCATGGGGTCGCCCCCGGCAAGCATTGTGCCTGAAACCACTTCACCAAGTAGCAACTGATGATCACCCGCATTAAGAACACCCGCAGCTTTGCATTGTAAAACCGCGCAGGTATCCAAAAGAACAACGGGCAAGTTGGGCTCTCTTTGTAGGTTCAAATCTTTCAATTGATCAGCACCAGAAACAGGCTTGGCAAACTTGCCAACCATCTGGTTTTGCCCTTCCTTAATGATATGAAGATTAAAGATTTTGCCCGGCACCAACTGCGAAAGTATACTGCGCTCAGAACGAATCGCAATGTTCACCATTAGAGGTGAAAAAGAACACTGTTGCACCCAACTTGCCAGCATAAAGTCATCTGCGCCTGCATCGTCAATGAAAGAAAGAATGAACAGACCACTGGGAATTTTTCCCATTGCGGTTGCAACATCATCCTTGATGACGGATTTTGGACCAGATTGGATTGGAGGTTTTTCGCTCAAGGTTTGCTCAACAATTCTTGTATTTGTTTTTCCAATTTTTCGGGATCTTCAACATCATCGTACTTCTGGGCAATTCGATTCTGTCTGTTGAATAAAAACAGCGTAGGGACAGCACCACCGTCCAACTTGGACATCCACACCGATTGTGGTTCATCAAGAATCAAATTAACAAAGTCTGCTTTCATCTTTTGCAGAAAAGGCAGAGTAGTTTTCTCGACCCCGCCCACTAAATCCTTATCTACAGTCATGTTTAAATGCACTGTCACCAGCATGAACCCTTGGTTTGCGAATTTCTGATGCATCTGAACCAGATGCGGAAATTCCTTTTTACAAGGGACTCAGTCATGGCGCCAGAAATCAACCAAGATAACCTTCCCCTGATTGTTTCGAACCAGTGTGGTTAAGTCGGAATACTTAATTGTTTTTACGGAAACTTCTGCAGCAGATGTGTACGCAACTGCAAGCAGGAAACCAGCCATCAGGATTATCTTTTTCATATGCATCTCCAAGGAAACACTTACTCAATCATCATGTTAGCGTGAAAAATACAAAATGCGAAGCACTTTCACCTTTTTCGAATGGTGTAAAGTGTCCCTTTGTGCCTGATGCCCCCGGGCAATCCAGCTTTTAAAACCTGAGTGGTGTAAACAAACCCTGATTTATCAAGCGTTTCTCTAAGCAATTGAGCTGGAATTCGATCTTGGTCGGTCATTAAGCACAAGCCATCAGGCGCTAGAACCTTGGCGATCATTTTTAACAACGGGTCGACATTACCAGGCTCGTAAACCAAATCTGATGCGAGAATAAGTGGGAAGCTTAAATCATCGGGCACATTACGCCAATCAATTTGCATGGTGGCAAAATTTTCAAACCCATTGGCACGGGCATTTTCAGCAGCGAACTCCAATGCAGTGGCATCATAATCTGAAAAAGTAACATTCAATCCCTTGTGAAGCCCAACCACACCAACAAGCCCCAAGCCACACCCTATTTCCAAGGTTTTCTGATTGGGTGTAAATTGTTCTTTCATCAAAAACTTGGCAAGCATACGAGCGGAAGGCCAGATTTCAGCCCAGTAGGGCATGTTTTCGTTGTAAGTAATATCGTTAAGTACATCAGGATGGGTAAGCATTTTATCGGTTTCGGAAGGCCGGCCGATCGTGAATTCTTTATCTGCTGCAATTACCGTTTCCCAAATGGTTGGGCCAAGAGCTTCTCTGGGAGTTGCAGGCATTTTTTTGGGGGGGGTGCTAGACATCTTAAAATCCCAACGGGTTTCCACTTCTACAAAAGTCCGCCACTCTTTAAAAACACTTCGCCAGTTATTTCTTGATCCGCAGGAAGCCTGCAATAACCCGCAGCATTATCAAAATGCGCATCCAAAATAATCTGCTTGGAG
>CAMDHK010000228.1 GCA_945897965.1 Candidatus Kuenenia stuttgartensis
GGCTACAGGGTATTATTTTTAGATAGGCGAGGCAGTGGCTTGAATGAAGTATCAAGAGGGGATAGTCCCTCTTTTCGTACTTTGCTGGATGATCTTAAGGAATTTCTGCAGTATCAAAGAAAAGAAATTGCGGGTGCAACGCCTTTGATCCTTGGGGCGATATCTTGGGGCGGGAAGATTGCATTTGGGTTGGAAATCCGCATCGCGAATTTGGTGGATGGGTTCATACTCCTTGCGCCAGGTTTTTGCCCTAAGGTTCATCCCACCCGCAAGGAACGATTTTTCATCGCCTTGGGCAGTTTGTTTTCCCCTCGTAGACTTTTCAATATCCCACTCAACGACCCAGAACTTTTTACCTCGAACCCTGCTGCTCAAAAATTTTTAAAAGAAGATCCACTTGCATTAAGGAAGGCAACTGCGAGATTTCTTTTAGATAGTGTAAGACTCGATTTTTATCTGCGAATTTTTAGAACGAAAATCAGCAAGCCCATTCTGTTGCTAATAGCAGGGCAGGATAAAATCATTGACAATGAAAAGACGATTGCATTTGTCAAACGCTTTGCCTCGGGTTCCTTAACCGTTAGAGATTACCCTGAGGCGCATCACACCTTCGAATTTGAACCTGAGCCGCAAAAACATATTGAAGAAATCGAAGAATGGCTGCAAGCACAATTTAAAAAATAAAAGGCCCCATGCAATTAAGCATGGAGCCTTTGACTAATCCAAGACAGATTATTCCAAGTCTTTCCAAACCGAAATGGAATGGTTAACCCAGATACCATCTTCCATGAAGGTAGTGCAGACGGTTCCTTTGCAGGTTCCAAGAACTTCAAAGAAGGTTTTGACCTGTTTTTTTACACCAAAGCCTTCATCAATGCCAGGGGGCAGCATTTCAAAACCAAAGTCGACCCATGGATTGATCATCCCCATAAGTGAGGTGTTATCGAAAATACAAAACCCAGCGAGGTTCTTTTCAATGCTGGCAAGTTTCGCAACTTCGGAAGTGAGTGGTGTTTTATTCAGCAATCTTTCTGCATGTTCAAACGAGAAAGTGATTGCAGAAAAATTCGACCCTACTACTGCTGCGGGTTGAATTTTTTTGCTGATATCTTCAAGTAAAGGAATCGGGTAAAAGTAAGCTTTACCTTCCTTTAAAGTTTTTTCTTCGGGTGCTGGAATCTTGATTGCAGCAAGAGTTCCTGTGGGATCAAACCCAGCAGCATCCTTGATGATTTGATTGATTCCTTCGCGGTAACCTTTCAAGGCCGCAGCAAATTTAGCTGCATCGCTGATGCCAAGAATAAAGGCAGGCTCAGGAACAAAAAGATCCTTTTTAGATTTTGGTAGCAGTGGACTCCATTGCTTGCTGCCTAGTTTTCCATCAAGAACAAAAGCTATTTGCGCATCTTTCATTGCAGGAATCAAATCTGATGCAGTGATTTTTGCAAGTTTAGCAATCGTTGGTTCAAGCTTTTTAAAGAATGCAATTACCTGCTCTTTTTGATCTTCAGGAACATTGGGGATTGCGAATTCAGTGAAGTAACCATAACCAACCGCACCCCATTTAGAGAAGAAGTTCCAAGTTTTTTCAACATCTTTGCCTCGAAGCACCGCTGCAAAGATCGGATTGCCACCAAAGTTTTGCAGCAAACCCAATGGTTTTGAACCATCAATGGGCATATTGGAACTGAAGTCATAATTGGCTGATTCGCAACCTTTGTCGCTTAAGAAAGTAACGCCAACTCGGGCACCAATTTTAGGAGCGAATTCGAAAGCTTCTTTGGTCAGGGCATCGACATCTTTTTCAACCCGTTTTGAAATATCTTTGGGTAGGTTTGCTCCAGCAATCATTTCCTTGATTTGAATGCTTGCTTCTTCAGGGCCGGATCCATAGCTTTGGGCGGTTTCCAAAAATTCTTTGCTATAGTATTGAAGCCCAAGAATGTTCTTGCCTGCATGCTTTGAAAGAGGTTCCATTTCTTTTATGGAAGCTATCGACTCACCCTTACCAATGCTTGAAAGATAAGTTAAATCTGGTCCGACCGTGGCAATAAGATAATCGCCCTTAATGCCGATGGCTGCAGCAAATGTTAGTTTTGCAAGATCAGCCTTGAACTTTTTAAGCTGTCCTTCTTCAACTCCAGGGATTTGATCGATTTCTTTGATAGGAAATATGCTTCCTTTAACTTTTAGGGTTAAGAAGTCTGAACCTAATAGTTTTTCTTTTTTTGCAGCGCCTTTAAATTTACCAGCAGCTTCGATCATTGGAAGTTTGTCTTCCAGTATTTTCATGAGATCTTCGCCTGTTTTTTTATCTTTTAATTTGAATGCGAATAAAAGTTCGGGAACATTAAGCTCGCCAGAAGATTCAACCAATGCTTGAATGATGCTTTCTCCCTGAGCCTTGCTGATGGCATCTTGATCGAAATTACCCTGCATAATAAGGGTAAGTGGTGCCATTTGGCCTGCTGTTAAAGCACTAATGATTGCACCAAGCGATTTAGGAGCATTGGGCCCGGTTGCTAAAACAACTTCATGAGAAAAAAGCTGGCCTGCAATTTTAAGCGCTTTGTTCATTTGTTCTTTTTTTGCATCATCAACGTTACCACTGAACCCCTCGTTGAACTTTTCAATCAACATCTTGGTTGCGCCAAGTTCTGCGAGTTTTTTGAATGCTTTGCTGTTTAAAACAAGATCGAGTTGCTCCTTGTTTTTTAGCATGATGCCGAAGGCTGTTGATGATTTTGGGATCCAATCGATGGCGCAATCGGTTTTGACCAAGTTTTCAGCAGCGATCGACTTGATTGCGGAAGAGAAAAGAAGACAGCTTAAAAAAGAGGCGAAAAAAGCCATCGCCAGTGATCTTTTGAACATAATAGACTCCCCAGAGAAATTCAACAGGTATACCCTAATAATAGACTCATCAGCGTTTACGGTAACAAATTGGGCAAATTAACACAATAAAAGATGGGTGCTAAAAATCCCCGGTACCTCGCTTGGACCACCAAGGTAGCATCCCGCCCCCATCGATGGTGAGCAAACTTCCGGTGATGTATGCGGAATCGGGATCGGAGAGGAATACGATGCCCCGTGCGATTTCTTCGGGTTGGGCCAATCTTCCCATGGGCAAGAATGAACCTGCTTTTTGCAAGGTATCTTCTGCGAAAAATTTACGCTCGCCTGGTGTATCGGTCCAACCTGGGTAAACAATGTTAACCCGGATGTTGTGTTTGATGAGTTCAATAGCTGCTGTTTTCGCCATCATGTCTAATCCTGCCTTGGCCATGTTGTAAGCCATGCAGGAAGGGTAGGGCACAACTGCATGGGGCGAGCTTACAATTACGACATTACCGCCATTGCCTTTTTTTAACATTTGGTTGGTGCATGCTCTTAAGGCATGAAAAGCTCCCCACATAGAAACATCGATGGTTTTGTGGAAGCCTTTCATGTCTGCAATATGAAACATTTCGCGATCACTAAAAACCGCACTGGAGACAAGAGTGTCAATTTTACCAAGTTTGTTCACTGCATCGGAAACCATGGTTTCAACTGCAGCTTGATCTACCAAATCCACAGGGTAAAGCAGGCATTTTCTACCTAGTGCTTCGATTTCTTTTTTAGCTGTTTCTGCAGATTCAGGCATCGTGAGATAATTAAGCGCAATATCTGCGCCTTCTTTTGCAAGTGCGATTGCAGAAGCCCGGCCGATTCCTGAAGATGCCCCGGTTACAAGTGCCACTTTTCCTGATAGTTTCATTCTTTCCTCTCCTTGGATTTTGCTACATTGATATTGTCATTACCATTTTTCGGGAATTTTTTCAAACGGGAACTTTAAGCGTGCTATTTACCCAAGCAAATAATCCCATCCCAAACTGGCGACTACCTGAAGCTGCTTATATCCATATTCCTTTTTGTGCCCAACATTGTGGCTATTGTGACTTCGCAATCGCAATTGGTAAAGATGCAATCAGGGATAATTATCTCGATGCCCTCGAAAAAGAAATCTCCAAGCTCGGGCGACCACATCAAGTGCAGTCGTGGTTTATTGGCGGAGGTACTCCAACCGAACTTAACGCAATTCAGTTGGAAAGATTATGCAAAATGTTAAAGCAATGGCTTCCTTTGACTGGTGAGGCGGAGTTTTCGATCGAGGCTAATCCCGATTCCACAACGGAAGAAAAACTTGCAGTCCTTGCAAATTATGGCTTAACGAGGCTTAGCTTAGGGGTGCAATCATTTCAGGAACCTGTGCTGCAATTGTTGGATCGCAAACATAAAAATCCCCAAGTCGAGCGAGTCATCGAAGATGCTCGGAAGCTTAAAATCCCATCCATTAGCATGGATCTGATTTTTGGTTCAGCAGGGCAGTCGCTTGAATCGTGGAAGTATGATCTCACCCGTGGCCTAGCTATGCAGCCCGATCATTTTTCCACCTATGGTCTTACTTATGAAAAAGGAACGCCCCTTTGGAAAAGAATGAACCGGGGTGAAATCATTCCACTGGAAGATACAGAGGAGCTTGCACATTACGAAGCTGCCATCGATATGCTGGAAGCCCAAGGCATGGACCATTATGAGATTTCGAGTTTTGCAAAGAAGGGCAAGCGATGCTGGCACAATCAGGTTTATTGGGAAAATAGCGCTTATTATGGCTTTGGCATGGGTGCTGCTAGATATGTGGCGGGCAAACGCGAAGTGAACACGCGCGATCTAGATTCGTATATTCAAAAAGCGTTATCCGGGCAGGAAACAATATTTCAATCAGAGCAACTTGAACCTAGAGAAGAAGCTGTTGAAACGCTGGGGTTGAATTTACGAAGGATGCAAGGTGCTAATCGCGAACGATTTTTCATGCGCACCGGGTTTCATCTCGATGAAATCACGGGCCCCAAGAAAGATTATCTGGTTCAGCAGGGATTATTGAAAGACGATGGGGAAAGTTTAAGCCTTACCCGCAGAGGCCGTCATCTTGCAGACTGGGTCGTCACCAAATTGTTTTGAGAACTGCCCCCTGAAGCATTAATACGGCTGCTTGCAAGGCGCGATCGCAATCGTAATTTGTGATACTTCAAACCCGGAATGAAAAAGCACAGAGCACTCACGGTACCAAAAATAAGCTGGCAATATTCAGGCCAAAGGGCCATGGGGATGGTGGTGAGATAAAGAGCAATTGCAGGAGGATAGAATTCTCCACTCAGAATGCCTGCCTTGGTGAAAAAAACAGTGCCCGCAATAATAGCTAGTATGGGCGAAAGTTTAAGCACTGGCATGTCTAAAAATATTTCCGTGAAGAATACTCCGATGGTAGAAATTACCGCAGCAGCCCATATATGGCCTACTTGCCTTTCTACAAAAAGAACAGGCCCACCTTGCTTTCGCAACTCCCAGAATATTGCACCCCATAAGACCAACCCACCGCCCCATAGCAAGATGTACCACCACGGGCTGTTGATGCCAACCCGAGCCATGTACCAAGTTGCAACGCATTGCGAAAAAATCATGACACTATGCATCATCCAAAGCAAGCCCCAGTTTTCAAGAACGATTGCATGATGAGTATCGCGCAGCATTCTGCTGAAGAAGTTAGAGAAAGATCCTAGGCTGCCCGAACGAACGGAAGTGGTTTCGCCCCGAACCCAAGCCTCGAGATCGATTGCAAGATCTTGGGCACTAAAATAACGAAGGTCAGCTTGTTTCTGCAGGCATTTAAGGCAGATCATTTCAAGTTCAGGATCCACCTTCGGGTTCAAAAGCCTTGGCCTTACAGGATCTTGTTCAAGCACCAGCAGAAGAGTATCCACGGGAGAAGCAGCTCTAAAGGGCGGCCTTCCGGTAAGTGTTTCGTATAGGATAATCCCGAGGCTGTACACATCGCTCGCAGGGCCAACAATCCCTCGGCTGCTGCTGACTTGCTCAGGGGCCATGTAGGCAGGGGTGCCAAGAATTGCACCCGGTTGGGTCAGGGGATTTTCATCAGGCATGTCAATTCTTTTTGCCAGGCCGAAGTCGGTAACGAGAGGATTATTCCCTTGATCGATGATGACATTGGAAGGTTTTAAATCTCGATGCAAAACTCCGCGCTCATGGGCATGATGAACCGCGCGGGTGATCTTTGCAATAAGCGAAGCTGCATCTCTTGGCTTGATAGGGCCTTGTGCCAGAATTGTAGCAAGGGTTTGCCCTTCGACAAAGCGCATGCTGAAATAAGGCTGTTCTTCGTAGATACCTGCTTCATGAACGGGAACAATATTAGGGTGCTCAAGCAGGGCGATGGCTTTTGCCTCTGCTTGAAATCGTGCCATCTCTTCGGGCCTTGCGTGACCGCCTCGAAGTACCATTTTCAGGGCAACCATGCGCCCCAGATTTTTCTGCCATGCTTTATACACCACCCCCATGCCGCCCCTTCCCAATTCTTCAAGAAGTTCGAACTCTCCAAAGTATTTTGGCAAAGATGTTGCTGGCGTGGGTGTTTCGTACAAAGGATTTTGAGG
>CAMDHK010000229.1 GCA_945897965.1 Candidatus Kuenenia stuttgartensis
ATCTTTTTTCGATTGGTACAAAAGCCTTGTCTTCAGGCCCGACATAGTTTGCGCTGGGGCGGATGATCTTGTTATCGATTCGTTGCTCGATCACATGGGCGCTCCAGCCCGAGGTTCGTGCGATCACAAACAATGGTGTGAACATTGCATTGGGTATTCCCATGATGTGGTAGGCAACCGCAGAGAACCAATCAAGGTTGGGGAACATCTTCTTGATATCCCACATTACAGTTTCTAATCTTTCTGCGATTTCAAACATTTGCATCGAGCCTGCCTCTTGCGAAAGGGTGCGTGCAACCTCTTTGATTACTTTGTTTCGTGGATCAGAAATGGTGTACACCGGATGGCCAAACCCTATTACCACTTCTTTATTTGCAACCCTTGCCTTGATGTCGGCTTCTGCCTCATTCGCATTGGTGTAGCGCTGTTGAATCTCTAAAGCGACTTCGTTGGCACCGCCATGCTTTGGCCCTCTTAGTGCGCCAATGCCCCCGGTGATTGCAGAATAAATATCTGAACCTGTTCCTGCGATAACTCTGGTGGTAAAGGTGGAAGCGTTGAACTCATGTTCTGCGTATAAAATCAGGCTGGTGTGCATGGCTTTGATCCATGAAGCACTGGGTTTGGTTCCATGCAAGAGGTGCAGGAAATGCTCGCCTATGGAGTCATCATCGGTTTCGACTTCGATGCGTTTGCCGTTATGAGAATAGTGGTACCAGTAAAGCAGCATGGAAGAAAACGAAGCCATGAGTCGGTCTGCGATATCGCGAGCACCTGGTTGGTTATGATCATTTTTTTCGGGCAGCACACACCCCAGAACCGAGGCCCCGGTGCGCATTACATCCATCGGGTGGGCGTTTGCGGGCAAAGCTTCGAGCGCTTGTTTTAATGCCGAGGGCAACCCACGCAGCGACTTTAACTTGGTTTTGTAGTTTTGTAGTTCTGCCCGATTGGGTAGTTTGCCATGCACCAGAAGATGCGCAATTTCTTCGAATTCGCAAGTGTTAGCGACATCAAGAATATTGTAGCCCCGGTAGTGTAAATCGTTGCCTGCCTTGCCTACGGAGCATAATGCGGTGTTGCCCGCAGCGACACCTGAAAGCGCAACAGATTTCTTGGGTTTGAAAGCGATAGGTTCAGCAGTTGACATGATAACTCCAAAAGATAAAAAATACAAATAGGGTGCGTATTGTTCTTAAATAAGGTTACTTGGGTTTCTCTTTGTTCTTAGCGAAAAGATCATCGAGTTTTTGTTCATAGCGCAGATAACCTAGGTATTCATACAATTCCATGCGCGACTGCATGCTGGGCACAACGCTTTTTTGCGTGCCTTCTGTTCTTAGGGTCTTGTAGAAGTTAAGCGCAGCGGCATTCATCGCACGATAAGCGCCACAGCAATAAAGGGCGATATCAACACTAGCTTCACGCAGTTGATCAAGCGTAAAGAAAGGGGTGGATCCAAACTCGGTCAAGTTTGCAAGAATTGGCACCTTCACTGCGGTACGAAATTGCTTGTACATCGAAAGCTCGGTGATGGCTTCTGGGAAAATCATATCAGCCCCTGCAGCTACATAGGCGCAGGCACGGTCGATCGCTGCATTCAGCCCTTCAACCGCCAGGGCATCGGTTCGTGCCATGATCACGAAATCATCATCTGTTCGTGCATCCACCGCAGCCTTGATACGATCCACCATTTCATCCTTGGATACGATTTCTTTACCAGGCCGATGGCCACACCTTTTGCTTGATACCTGATCTTCCATATGAACTGCAGCAACATCGGCGCGGATCATATGTCGGACGGTGCGTGCGATGTTGAATGCCCCACCCCAACCTGTGTCGATATCGACCAAAAGGGGCAGGCTGCAAGTTTCGGTGATGCGCTGGGCATCGGTGATTACATCATCAAGGGTGCTGATGCCTAGGTCGGGCATGCCGAGCGAGTTTGCAGCAACACCACCTCCTGAAAGGTAGATCGCGCGGTAGCCTGTAGCTTGGGCCATGCGGGCGGTGTATGCGGTGATGGTACCAACGACTTGGAGTGGGGATTCCGCAGCGACAGCGTTACGAAACAAGCGGCCTCTAGAATCTTCCCGCATATTGCATTCTCTTTCGATTATTTAAGACTATAGAATGGATTGGCAAGCAAAAGATAGTCGTTTGCAATAAAAGCAATCGCAGTAAGGTACGTATAATCGTAAGGTTCATTGAATCATTTTAAAAGCAGAGCCTTGGATTTGCAAGGATGCTTTTGGGGATTACGAGGTCAAAGAAGGCACAGTTGTTAAAAAGCCCATCCAATGCGATGGATGGGAAGCCCTGCCCGCCACGAAAATATAACCAACCCTCTTCAATGAATGGGCGATTAGGCGATTTAATTGGTCGTTTATTTAAGTTTACAAGGAAGTTGTGGATGTAGTATTATGGCCTTCTATGGTTTGATTAATTAAAGAATTCGCTTTGTTCCCAGCTAGGTGAGAAATGAAAAAAATTTCAGGCATTGTTATGATGTTTAGTTTGATGGGTTTGTTGTCAGCCATGGCGCAAGAAGTAAAACCCGTAAAAACAGAGGTAGTAGATCTTGGTAAAGGAATAAAGTTAGAAATGGCGTTAATCCCTGCGGGGAAGTTTATGATGGGATCGCCTGAAACTGAAAAGAATCGAGCTGATGATGAAATACAGCATGAGGTAACAATAACAAAACCATTTTACATCGGGAAGTATGAAGTCACCCAAGAGCAATGGAAAGCCGTGATGGGAATAAACCCAAGTGAAATCAAGGGTGCAAAGTTGCCATTAACGAATGTATCATGGGTTATGTGCCAAGATTTTATTAAGAAGTTGAACGATAAAACCAATGGCGGTTATCGTCTGCCTACTGAAGCAGAGTGGGAATACGCATGCAGAGGGGAAACAACAACGGTTTATTTTTTTGGGAATGAAATCACACCAAAAGACGCGAACTTTGGTGGTTCAAATTTAGGGAAAGCAGTACCGGTAGCCAGTAAAAAAGCTAATGCTTATGGCCTACACGATATGCACGGAAATATTTGGGAATGGTGTGAAGATTGGTATGGGGCCTACACCGAGGGGACGGCGACAGATCCGAAGGGGGTAGAAGTTGGTGACAAACGCGTGGCGCGTGGCGGATCTTTCTATGATTCCGAATCGGATGCTCGTTCTTCCAACAGGTACGCTGTGGGGCCATCCACCCGAAACGGTTACATCGGCCTTCGTTTGGTCCGAACAAAATAATTGCTGTTAAACCACATCTTTATTTAATATCCAGCCCTGTTGTCATTTTCGCAAAAGCGGAAAACCAGTAGAGATCATCCATCAAGAATGCCCCACATATAAGAGGTGCGACGATGGTAGGGCGCCTCTTCCACAACCTTAGGGGCATGGTTTTAATGGGTGGTTATATTAAGGTTAAGAAAAGAAATACATTAATAAGTACTCATAACGACGGATTATTCATGGATATTATTGCTTTTTGCTCATATACTTTTAATTTTTAATATTTTAATCAATAAAATATGGGTTAATAATCACATTCGAATAGTTTGAATAATAAATTTAATGAGATAAGAAAATGCCAGTCGCCCTGGAAACATTTCTGTCGCAGTTATCTGATTCCGGCATATTGCCTGAAGAAAAATTCAAGGTAGTTGTAAGCAAGAAAAACAACTTTGCAAATGGCGAAGCTTTAGCTAGGGATATGATCAAGTCAAATTTGTTGACAAAATATCAAGCGGAACAAATATTAGGCGGCCGAACCAAGCATCTGGTAATGGGTAAATATCAGATATTGGAAAAAATAGGCGCAGGCGGCATGGGCCAAGTATACAAGGCCTATCATTCAGGCACTGGCAGAGTTGTTGCGATTAAAGTTATCTTATCAAAAAGTAAAATCGATCCAGAAGTTGTTCGGCGATTTGAAAGAGAAGTCAAAGCTGCGGCCAAACTTGTGCATCAGAATATCATCACCGTGTTTGATGCAGATCAAATCAATGGCAGAGTCTTCATGGTGATGGAGTATATCAAGGGTAACGATCTAGCAGCGATAATAGCGAAAAAGGGAAAGCTAGGATTACCTGATACCATCAATTACATTTTGCAAATAGCCAATGGTTTAAAATATGCCCATGACCAAGGGGTGATTCACCGCGATATCAAGCCTGGCAACATTATTGTTGATGCAAATAAGAATGTAAAAATAGTAGACATGGGCCTGGCTAAAATTGAAACTGATTCCAATCAGGAAGATATTTCGATGTTGACTGGGGCAACAGCGATCATGGGTACGGTAGATTTCATGTCGCCTGAACAGGGTTTTTCTTCCAGAGATGTTGATGCCAGAGCTGATATTTATAGCTTGGGAGCTACCCTTTTCTACTTGTTAACTGGGAAGTTCATGTATGCAGGGAATTCTCTATTTGCGAAATTGTTGGCCCATCGTGAATCGCCTATCCCTTCGCTTTGCAGCGCTATGCCAGGCCTCCCGTTAGAGTTGGAAAACATATTTTCCAAAATGGTTGCAAAGAATGCGGCAGACCGATACGCAAGCATGGCTCAAGTGATTTCAGCGTTATCATCTTTGGGAAATAAAGACGCTAAAACAGCAGATATTGATCGAGTTGGTGTGGCAGAGACATTAGGTGATGGCCTAGCAGTTACGATTGGCCTCGATGACATTAAAATCATATCCGCCAATGAACCGGTTAAGGGTTCAACAATCCCTGCAGTGGTTTCAAAACCTTCGCTTTTTAAAAGTGCCTTTCAAAAACCTTACAATCCCAAGGTGCTGGTTGTTGCACTTGCCTTGGTTTTGATTTCCGTGGCGTTTGTTTGTTTTGTTTTAATCAAGCCCAGCGCTAATGTAGACGAAGAAGCCAGCAATCAAATTGAACTTAAGCAAGATGAAGAAAAAGCTTTGCAGTTAGAAGCATTGCGACTACAGCAAGAGAAAGAAGCAAAGGATAGGCAAGATAAAATTGACATCGAAGACTCGAGCAGAGAAATCGAGTTGGATCTAGTATTGATCCCTTCAGGAAAATTTATGATGGGAGACCCAGGCAAGGATCATGAAGTTGTGATTACTAATTCTTTTTACCTAGGTAAGCATGAAGTTACGCAAGAGCAATGGAAAAAGGTGATGGGAAATAATCCCAGTATTAAAACCAAAGGCCTAACTTTGCCAGTTACCGATGTCTCTTGGAATGATTGCCAAGAATTTATTAGGCGACTCAACGAAAAGACAAACGGGGGTTATCGTCTGCCCACCGAAGCAGAGTGGGAATACGCATGCAGGGCAAAAACTACTACTAAGTATTCGTTTGGCGATACCATTACCAAGAGTGATGCAAATTATGGTGGTGCAGCAGGTGCTACCATTAAACAAGTCGGAGGTTATAAGCCTAATGGCTTTGGCCTATACGATATGCATGGCAATGTATGGGAGTGGTGCAGCGATTGGTATGGGCGATATTCCAGCGATGCTGAGATAAATCCCATTGGCCCGTTGAGCGGTACTACTCGGGTATTGAGAGGGGGATCTTTCAACGATTCTGACTCTTATTTTCGTTCTTCCTATCGGATTTATGTTGATCCAAGCCATCGACCTTTTGACAGTGGTTTACGGTTGGCTCGAACCAATGTTTCTGCTGTTGGTCCAGCAACGCCCAAATTAATAATTCCGGCAGCAACAAAACTATTGGTTGCGCCGTTTAATGAGGCTAAGGCTAAAGAAATTCAAAAACAAGTGGCGAAAGCTTTAACTAAAGAAGTTGAAGAAAAAGAAGACTTAGGCAAAGAAGTTAAAATTGATTTGGTGTTAATCCCAGCAGGAAAATTTATGATGGGAGACCCAGGTAAAGATCACGAAGTTACGATAACGCAACCCTTTTACATGGCGAAGTATGAAGTTACCCAGGAGCAATGGGAAAGTGTGATGGGTAGCAACCCTAGTACAAAAACCAAGGGCGCAAAGTTGCCAGTCACAGATGTATCTTGGGCGGATTGCCAAGATTTTATTAAGAAATTGAACGATAAAACGAAAGGTGGTTATAGATTGCCCACCGAAGCAGAGTGGGAATACGCCTGTAGAGCAGGCACAAAAACTGCTTATTCGTTTGGCGATTCAATTTCAAAAGCTGATGCGAATTACGATAGCGAAACCATCAAGCCCGTGGGAAATTATAAACCCAATGCCTTTGGCCTTTATGATATGCATGGCAATGTATGGGAGTGGTGTAATGATTGGTTTGGAGATTACAATCCAAAAGATAATAAAGACCCACAAGGAGTTAATAGCGGGGAGCGCAGAGTGGTGCGTGGCGGATCTTTCTTTGTTAACGAATCATTTTCTCGATCTTCCACCCGGGGTGATGGCGATGCACCCACAATCCGAAACAACTATGATGGCCTTCGTTTAGTACGATCGAATTAATTTCTTAACCACA
>CAMDHK010000230.1 GCA_945897965.1 Candidatus Kuenenia stuttgartensis
CCGTACCTAATCCGCTTCCCATAGAAGCAAGAGCTTCCCTGCGGGTTAAAATGTTATCTTTAAGAAATTGATGGTGGTTCATAGTTGGATTATTCCCTTGTCATTGCTTCATCAAGATTCATGATGGCTAGGCAAACAGCACTTAACCCCGCATGAGAAGATAAATCTAATGACTCATCTCTTTTGCTGCTACCCATACTTAAAAACGCCTTTGCGCCCATCGGATCAGCTTTGTAAATTGCTTCTTGTTTTTCAAACGCCCTTCGTAGAATTTTCGTTTCTTCAGCAGTGGGGGCTCTGCAAATCACTTTCCGAAACGCATCAGCAAGCCTTGCATCAACATCCTTATTAGCCTTCATAATTTCTTGGGCCAACACCCGGGCAGCTTCCACCCAGGTTGGATCATTCAACATCGTAAGAGCATGTAATGGGGTGCTGGTAGTGGATTGCCTAACTCTGCAAGTTTGGCGATTTGATGCATCAAACATATTCGCTGGGCCAACGGTTCTGCGCCAGAAGGTGTATAAACTCCTCCTGTAAAGATCCTTACCTGAAGAGGCTGGGTAGGTAAAGTCGCGTTCCTTGGTGATTGCAAGTGCCTCCCAAACGCCATCGGGCTGATAAGGATAAACAGGTGCACCACCAACTTTAAGATCGATCAACCCAGAACTTGCAAGGGCCCAATCCCGAAGCAAGGGCGAGGGCAGACGAAACCTACCCGACCTGGAATAATATTTGTTTTCAGGATCAAGGGCGCGATGCTCGGGGGTAGTCTTACTAGCTTGCCTATAGGTAGCACTCGTGAGAATCATTTTTTGCATCGCCTTGGTGCGCCAGCCTTTCTCACGAAATTCGACAGCAAGCCAATCCAACAACTGGCCATGAATGGGGAACTCACTTTGCACACCGAAATCTTCGGAGGTCTTGACCAAACCAGTAGCGAAGAAGTGCTGCCAAATGCGGTTTACCTGAACCCGTGAAGTCAAAGGGTGCTCTGGTGCGACAAGCCATTGGGCTAGGCCCAATCGATTTAAAGGCGCATCTTTAGGAAGCTTGGGCAGAAACTCTGGCGTGTTGAACGAAACTTTTTCTTTGGGATTAAGATACTCGCCACGGTCAAGGATTTTGGTTTCGCGCGGCTTGGCATCGCTCATCACCATCGCCCTTGGCAACTTATCACCCTTATAGTCATTTAATTGCTTTTTGGCGGATTCCAACTTAGCAACAGCAGCATCTTTACCCGTAAGGCCAGCCTTTACTTTTTCGTCGAAGTATTTTCGTAAGTCATTGGCAAGAGCTTTCTTTTCGGCATCACTGCGATCGGCTTCACCCTTTTTCAAAACCTTGAGCACACTTTCAGGCACACCCTTTTCCATCGCTTTCTTCACATCCCCAACCACTTCCTTATTCCATTTCTCGTAAGCAGCATCGACCACTTTTTTTGCATCGCCCTCTGCAGCCTTGATAAGAGTTTCAAAACCTGCAATTTGTACTTTATTCTCTTCTGTAGGAAGCTCTAAAAATGGCGCTGCCACTCTTATGCGTGATGAAAAGAACTGAGGCGTTCCGCTTTCAGGGAGCCGATTAAACGCATCCATCAAACTGTAATAATCCTTCTGCGTGATCGGATCATACTTGTGATCATGGCATTGCGCACAAGCCATGGTCAAACCTAGCCAGGTGGTCGAAGTGGTATCGATACGATCAAACAAGATTACATTGCGTTGCTCTTCAGCAATGGCGCCGCCCTCACCATTAAGGAGATGATTCCTGTTAAACCCGGTTGCAACTTTTTGATCTTGAGTCGCATCAGGAAGAAGATCACCCGCAAGCTGCCAGATAGTGAACTTATCAAAAGGCAGATCATCGTTGAATGCCCTCACCACCCAATCACGCCACATCCATTGCCAAGTATCGCCATCTTGTTGAAAACCGTTACTGTCTGCATAACGGGCAGCATCAAGCCAACCCAAAGCCATGCGCTCGCCATAATGTTTACTTGCAAGCAAACGATCCACGAGGGATTCATAAGCCTTCTCACTTTTATCTGCGACGAAGTCATCAACTTCTTTGGGAGTAGGGGGCAAGCCGGTAAGATCGATAGAAAGCCTTTTGATAAGAGTGACTTTATCTGCTTCCGGCGAAGGAGCGAGGCCAACAGTTTCGAGCTTAGCAAGTACGAATGCATCAATAGGGTTACGCACCCAGCTTTTATTTTTTACTGTTGGAACAGTAGGCCGCACTGGAGCCACAAAAGCCCAATGCGAACTGTATTCCCCACCTTGATTGATCCATCGTTCGAGAAGTTTCTTCTGCTCTACGCTCAACCGTCTGTTCGATTTTGCAGGGGGCATCAACTCCGCCGCTTTATCTGAATGAATCCTTTTTACCAGTTCGCTTTTAGCAATATCCTTCGGAACTATGGCACCTGATTTAAATGCAGATTCTTTTTGATCGAGGCGTAAATCTGCCTTACGCTTATTACCATCCTGCCCATGGCAATAAAAACAATTCTCCGAAAGGATCGGTCTGATATCGCGATTGAAATCAACAGGGGATTGATCTGCATATCCCAGGCTTAAGGTGCTCATTAAAAGCGGAAGAACGAATAGCATGAACAAACTCCAACCTGGCGGGAATTAAAACAATCAATGCAGTTAAATATTACCACAAATTGCATTTAAGTACACTTTTATGAGAACCATCAATGCTTTTAACAGCTTATTTTTTTAGCACTCGAACCCGATGGTTTTCACTATCGCCAATAAATACCGAACCATCAGCATCAACAAAAATACCATGGGGCCTTGCAAGTCTGCATTTGAACGGGTCACCATCAGGGCCATCCGCTTTTTTACCATCGCCCACCAGCAGCTCTAAGGTCCCTTTTTTCCTATCAATCATTCTGACGGAATGGGATTCCGTGTCAGCAAGATATACATTCCCAGAAGCATCAAGGCTGACACCCTTGGGGCCAGCAAGGGTAGCGAGCTTTGCGGGCCCGCCATTTCCAGTGAAACCAGATTTCCCCGTGCCTGCTATATGATTGATGATGCCTGACTTAGGATCCAGTTTCAACACAGCATTTCCTTCACGCAATGCAAGCCAGAAAACGCCATCAGGTGCAATGCAAACCGCCCTGGGCCCATTAAGAGTTGATCCTTCAATCTTCGAACCATCAGGAGATGTCTTTTTTTCGCCATTCCCTGCGTAGGTACTAATCACACCAGTCTTCATGTCAATCTTACGAAGCCGATGATTGATGATGTCGCATACGAAAATATTATCAGAAGCATCGATAGCCAAGCTGTGTGGCGCACTAAGTTGCCCCTTGATTGCAGGGCCATTATCGCCAGCGAAACCCGCTTTCCCCGTACCTGCAACGGTGCTGATGATTCCAGTTTTGGCATCCACCTTTCGCACCACATGATTGCCAATTTCAACAAAGAAAAGGTTCCCTGCTTTATCCCAAGCGATTTCATAAGGCTGGTTTAGCAATGCAGCAGTCGCGGGGCCGCCATCACCTGCATAACCCTTCTTGGCACTTCCTGCTACCGTGGTGATAATGCCATCCTTGGCAACCTTGCGAACTCGATGATTATCAACATCGCAAATGTAAAGGGCACCATCGGGGCCACGAGCAATATGAAAAGGATTGTTAAGCTGAGCCTTGGAAGCGGGTCCACCATCACCCGAAAATCCTTTAACCCCAGTGCCTGCAAAAGTTTCAACATTACCAGCATTAGCAATGCAGGAAAACAAAAACAGCCCTGTGATTACTGCGGAAAATCGGCTCATAATACAAACTCCTTGGGTCATTAAAAATCAGAACTCTATGGTAACATCTTCTGAAAGCTTGCCCAAGAAAGATTTCGCTAACCAGAATTTAAACCTTTCCTGAAAAAGAAGGGAATTATAGCTATTCAAATACCCCCCCAAAATTTGTCCTCAGGTAGTTAGGAGGGTAATGGTTGAGTAAAGTTTACAGTTTTCATGTTGCAGAGATTCTTTGTTGCTGTTGTTTTCCAATGAAATTCATACTCGGTCTTACACCTTTAGCAGAGGTTAAAATGTTAATTAGAAAAAAAGTTCTAGAAGAATCGATTTTAGTGCTTTCACGAAAGAGGGAATTGCTTTCAACTTGATTATGTTTTTATACTTTTTATTTGACAGAATATCGTTTAAAAATATGATTTACTTTGCTTATTTTTCAACTAGCATTTTAAAGGAGTTGTCATGATTCGTATATTTAGATTTCTTATGTTTTCAATTGGAATTTTAACTCTTGCAACTGCTCAGGATAAAGTAGTTGCTAAAGACCCTGCGGAATTAAAAGCTATCGAAACTCTGCGTAATATGGGCGCTCAAGTTTTGGAAGTTAACGATATCCAAAAATACACAGATATATCCTACCCTAAAAATTTACAAATTTTTACTGCTGACTATCTCACACCAATTAGAGCTATTAATGGAAATGTGCATCTTAATCTTTCTAATCAACCTATTACTGATGGGCATTTAGCTCAAATTGCATCTATGGACAAAATAACTCATTTAAACTTGGAAAAAACCAAAGTAACTGACAATGGCATTGCGAATTTAAAAGGCTTGAAAAATATTGAATCTCTCAATTTGAATAGCACCCAAGTAACTGATGCTGGCCTTGCACACCTTAACGGCTTCAACAAACTAAAAAACGTTGAACTTGGGCAGACCAAAGTAACACAAACAGGAGCGGCAAGATTAACCAAATCAGTCTCTGGCGTACAGGTTCATACTGGTCATGACACTCAGGCAGGCATATCTGGCAAGTCAGGTGTAGGCATTTCTGACAAGGCTGGTGTAGGGGTTTCTGGCAAGTCAGGTGTAGGGGTTTCTGGCAAGTCAGGCGTAGGCGTTTCTGACAAGGCTGGTGTAGGGGTTTCTGGCAAGTCAGGCGTAGGCATTTCTCAAGCCAAAGAAGGCGAAGCCAAAGGCAAAGAAGGCGAAGCCAAAGGCAAAGAAGCTCATGCCAAAGGCAAAGAAGCCGGGGCCAAAGGCAAAGAAGGCGAAGCCAAAGGCAAAGAAGCCGGGGCCAAAGGCAAAGAAGGCGAAGCCAAAGGCAAAGAAGGCGAAGCCAAAGGCAAAACTGGTAAAAAAGAAGGTAAAAAATAATACTTCCCGTATTATCAAAAACCTTACGTTAAGCGAAACGCTAATTTAACGCAAAGAACCCACCTTCGACTATGCCGATGAGTGGGTTCTTTTTTAGCTATTAGGTATACTTTTCTTAAACTGCACCAGCTTTTATCCACAGTAAATTAAAAAGTTAACAGTAAGGTAAAACTACCCATCTAGTTCTTTTTTAATTCTAGGGTTGCAGTTTGATTTCCAATTTAATTCAAACTGCACTAGATAAACTTAATCTCAGCTTAATCTTTAGCGGTTATAGTATTTATTTAATTCAATGCTGCTTTAAGAAACTCTTTATCATGAAACCTTATCTAAGCTTTATTTTCTCATTCTTACTATTCATGATTTCAACGACTAAGGTTCTTGCGCATGATGGCCATGCCCATCCCATTAACTTTAACGAACTTACCTACCTCCCAAACTTTGATGCCACTGCTAATCCACCTCTGAACGTATCTTCCATTTTCCTTGCAACTTTGTTCGTTCTTATTTTACTCATCGTAATAGTGAAATTTTATCAGACAAACAAACTGTTTAATCCCATGACGATTGTTGTAGGACTCTTCATGATCTGCCTTTCCGGTTGCTTCACCGAAGAAATCAAAGACACCTCACCCCCATCAGAAATAATGAAACACTTCGAGCCCTACCAAAATTCACTCGAACTACGAAAAGACGACACCTATCTTTTTGTGGGCTCAAACGGTTTCCCAGACCACCCCATGATGGTTGGTATTAAAGCTTGGCAACAACAAGTTCCCATTCCCCAACCTTACAAAGGTTCCAACGCTTGGCGCATCACACTTCGGCCCAAGCTTTCTGCAAAACCCATCTCTGGTAAAAAGGCCCTTTATAGCGGCGCAATCGCTCTAGCAATCAATGGCGTACCAATCTTCAACGCACTCAACAATCGGGGCGATGACACTTATCTTGCAGGCGAGCTAGACGACCACGGCGGGCATTGTGGCAAAGGCGATGACTATCATTATCACATTGCACCCGTTCATCTCGAAAAATTAGCGGGCAAGGGCAACCCCATCGCCTATGCACTTGATGGTTTTCCCATTTATGGCTACACCGATTCCGAAGGCAAGGAACCTGCAGACCTCGATGAATTCAATGGACGAATGGAAAACGATAGCTATCGCTATTACTCCACGAAAAAGTTCCCCTACATCAATGGCGGTCTGAGAGGCATCGTAAATATTCGAGGCGACCGGGTTGATCCGCAACCTCGGGATAACCCCATCCGCCCACCAGGCGAACCACTTCGAGGTGCGAAAAT
>CAMDHK010000231.1 GCA_945897965.1 Candidatus Kuenenia stuttgartensis
TTAAGGGCTTTATTTACAACTTCTGGAACTGTCTTCGAAAAAACATTAACAGACCCTAACCCATACAAACGAGCTGTCGCAGCAGAAATTCTAGTGCGAAAGGGAAACCCAAAACAGATTTCAATGGCAAAAAGCCTTCTGAACGACACCTCTTCTTTAGTCCGAACAAGATTAGTGCTAGCCTTTTTAGAACAGAAAGACCGAATCGCTATGCCCACAGCTCTTAAACTTTTGTCCTCAGATTCTAAGGACACCTCTACTTTAATCGAAACAGCACTTGCGACTTTAGCAGGCGAATTGGCAATTCAAGGCCCGAAAAACGATGATTCAATTTCAAGAAGTATCAATCAAGCAGCTTGGGGTGGCTGGTGGAAATCTATCAATGAACAAGATTTGCTTTCAGTATTACGAGAATCAACCGCACCAATGGCAATGATTGCGGAGGCCGACAAGATTTTCAAAGACAACAACATTGAACTGATTAAAAAACACATCAACAGTAAATCATTTAAAAGTAATCCTGCCATGCAAGCTTTTCTTTTAAACCGTGCAGCCTTCGACATGAATATTGCGAAACTAATCGAGCCAGATTCTAACGCAATCAAACTCCTATTACAATCAAACCAAGTAACTCCCGCACTTATCAGGATGATTACTTTAGTTAGGCCTGCAAATGCAATCGAGATCATATTGGCCTATATCCCCTCTTGCAATGACGACAATATTCAAAATCTTTTAGGCGAATGCCTAGGGCTTTATCTTAATGATCAAAACACAATCCACCCTGCCTTGATAGCAGCATCAACCTCAAGTATTGAAGAAATCAGAACATTTGCAGGAAGGGTTTTAGCACAATCGCCAAATGAAATAGCACAAAAAACCTGTACAACCTTGCTCTCAGATTCATCGATAAGAGTACGATTTGAAGTTGCACGGGAGTCGATAAAAAACCAGAACAAATCTGCAATTCCTGCACTAATTGAATTGATGACAAAAGTCCCCGCAGAAAAAGTAGAAGCAATAGACCAAACTCTTAGGGCAATCGCCAAAGACAAATCGCCTGAAAGCAAAAACGATAGCAAAGTGGATGCCGTAGCGTGGAATACATGGTGGCAAAAAGAAGGAACTCAATTAGTCCTGACTCCAGGGTTAAAAAACCAAGAGGCACTAAAAAACTTTCTAGTGGTTGAGTCATTCAATCAAGAAAAAAAATCAGGGCGCGTCTTCTTGATCACCCCTTCAGGAAAAACCCTCTGGGAAATTGCAAATCTTTCCAACCCAACCGATGCCCTCTTATTGCCAAACAACAAAATCTTAATCACGGAACAAGGCGCAAACAGAATCACCGAAAGAGACACCAAAGGAAATATCTCCTGGGAAAAATCCGCGACTAATCCTTTCCTTTCTCAGCGCCTATCAAACGGGAACATTTTTATAGCATCCAGAAATAAAATCGTTGAAGTCGGCAGAAATGGTAACGAGATCTTCAGCTTTTCCTACCCTAATGAAACAATTCTGGCTGCCTGCAAAACGCGCACCAACGAGTACGCTTTACTGAGTTACAATGGGGTATTCTTAAAACTCGATTCCAAAGGCAATGAAGTTTCAAAATCACGGATTCCCTTCCCCACTAACTTCGGCATCAATGGTGGCGCAATAACTCAAAATGATCGCGTTCTTGTAAGCATTCCAACACTCAACAAAATCATGGAGTTTAACTTCAGCGGTCAGGCTACATGGGAATCAACAATAACAATGCCAGGAATCCCTACTAAACTTCCAAATGGAAATGTAGTGGCACCAAGTTTAAACGGATCAAAAATTGTTGAAATCCAAATGGATGGCAAGATAATATACGAAAGCGCACCAAACTCTTATCGCTCAATTAAAATAGGTAAAGCCCCATGACAAATAAATTCAGGAATGTTGAGCAACTTCAGTTTTTTCAAATACTAAGCACCCTTGCTTTAAGCTTTGGTATCTTCATCTATTGCTCTCTACCCCGCCCAATCCTTGCACTTGAAAATGAAGACTCCCTCGAAACCGATACGGTTTATTTGACCAAGGCGGGATTCTCTCTTGCACCTAACGATTTGGGAAACTGGCTTAACCGAAAATCAAAAGGTACATTCACCGAAACTGAAATCGTAAAAGCACTGGCAGATCTATCATCTCCCTCAAGAGAAATTCAAACTCAAGGAATAATGGCTTTGACTTCCATGGGGCCAACCGGAAGACCAGCATTAAGAAATCTGGAAAACTCTTCTGAAGGGGCAGTTAAAACACTCGCCAAAAACTGTTTAGATATGTTGGGTACACAATCCAGCAGAACCGAAATCGCAGTAATTCGAACCTTAGCCGCAAGTTCACCCGACTTAGCAATACGAGGCATACTTGAAGTATTCCCTGTCCTAGACGAAGAGGCAACATGGGACTTTGCTAGAAAAACCCTCTTCGAATTAACATGGAAGAAAGGGTCCCCAGACGCATTAATTATTGATGCGCTTTCATCGCCTTCAAAAACACAAAGAATTCTCGCATGGGAAATGCTGATTCCTGCTCAGAAACTTCTGCCAAAAGATCTGCTTCAAAAAAACATTAAAGATGAATCTCCTGAAGTGAGGTTTTTAATTGCTTCAACCCTGTCACGGAATCTGGATTCATTAGGCATCGAACTGCTGATTGAGTTACTCCCGATACTTCCTGAAAACAAAGCCCAAGAATCAGAAGATCTGCTTCTCGAAATTGCAGGAGATCTTTCACCACAAGAATTGATTAAGAATAAGGGAACCCCAAAGGGGAACGCCGGGGCCTGGAAAAAATGGTGGACAGAAATCAATGGCGAAAAATTACTGCCTGAATTTACTCTAAAAACACCCACCCCAGAAGATCAAAGAAAAATCAAAGACTTAATCAGGGAGTTGGGCGATGACAATTTCGAAACTCGCGAAAAGGCTTCGATGAAAATAAAGGCTCTCGGCGACCTTGTCGTCCCTTCACTTAGATCACTCACTAATTCCATGGATGTTGAAATTAAAGGTAGAGCAAAAAGCCTTCTCGAAGAAATGGGGGAATCTAAATCGAAACCCATATCTCCATCGCTTGTAAGAATCCTCGCCCTAAAAAGAACCAAAGGTTTGTTGCCTGCGCTACTGGCATACTTTCCCGTCGCAGAATCGGATGAGCAATTTAACGAATTCCTCGAATCCGCAATCCTTTATGCCCGCCAACAATCGATGCCTGATGACGCAGTCTTAAAATCACTTAATGCTGAAAACCCAAGGGTCAAACTAGCTTCTGGAATTCTTCTTCTGCCATTCGACGATGCAAACTCCAAAGAAGCAATCAAAACCATCCTTGCGGATAAAAATCCCTGGATTCGAAATCGCATGGCTCTGGCCCTGGCAAATCTTGCGGACAAAACGGCTATCCCGATTTTGATAAACACACTTGCAGATTTAAATCAGGAACAGTCCTCAGATACCGAAACTTTTCTATTCGAACTCGCAGGGGCAAACCTCCCCACCGATCTTCCCACTTCACCTTCGGACCGAAAGAAAACTAAGGATGCATGGCTCGCTTGGTGGTCTAAAAATGCTGATAAAACATCGTTAACCAAAAGCCTTCTGGGGAGCCTACAAGCTGTTTCCAAGGGCAACACCATACTTTCAAGCCTTGCCAACAATCAAGTTCTCGAATTGGATCGCAATGGAAAAGCCCGTTGGACAATAACAGGCCTTTCCGGCCCCATGGATGCACAAGCGCTTCCCAATGGCCGCATTTTAATCACAGAACATCACAACATGAAAATCACCGAGCGCAGCACTAAAGGCGAAATCCTTTGGACAAAAACCGTCACATCAAACCCTCTTAGTGCAACCCGGCTTCGCAGTGGCCTTACTTCTATCACTTGCAGAAATATGATTCTTGAAGTTGATCGATCTGGTAAAGAAATACTTAATTTACCAAGGCCTCAAAGCGACATCATGAGTGCTGAAAGGCTTAGAGATGGTTCTTACCTTGTTGCAACCAACCAAATGACTTTGTTAAAAATTGACCGCACAGGCAAAGAATCTAATATTGTCCGATTGCCTTTGGGAGTCGCAAGCCATGCTAATGATATTCTTCAAGATGGCACAGTAATCCTACCCTTAACCTGGCATAACAAACTCCAAGAAATTGATCCTTCAGGAAAAGTTGTTTTAGACATAACGGTCAATCAACCTACTGCTGCAGTAAGGTTACCGAATAAAAATATTCTCATCGCAACCCAAACTGTTCCCCCAAAACTGATCGAGTTTGACCGAACAGGGAAACAACTTTCTGAAAAACAGGCCCTTCACCCAGTGTTCAGGATTCGAACCAGATAAACAAACCAAGCCAGGAGGCTATTAAAATGCCGGTACGACAATTAGGGGCATTGATCTTGGCAATGTTATTGCCCTTCGCATTGGATAACACGACTGAAGATGAAAAAACACTTGCAGATGCTGGTTTAAAAACAGATGGGAATTCATTGATTCAATTTTTAGCCCGCCGCTCTGAAGATAAATTTGACCCCACTCAGATCCAGGCACTCATTGCAAAATTAGGGGATGACAATTTTGAAACCCGCGAACAAACCTCTGCAACCTTGAATGCAATCGGAATTGCAGCCTTGCCTGATTTAAAAACAGCTTCTAAAAGTCCGGATGTCGAAATATCTCGAAGGGCAAAAGATTGCATTCAAAAAATCGAAGAAGGGTCGCGAAAATTCGTCGTAGCAGCGACAATTCGATTATTGGGCACAAAGAAACCTGAAGGCGCACTGCAAGCTTTAATAGGCTATTCACAGTTTTCGGAACTTGATCAAACCACCGAAGATTTAATCCAGGCAATCACTGTTACAGGTTCAGAAAATGGAAACCCCTCGAAATTCATCCTTGATGCGATTCGTAGTGATAAATCCGTTGCAAAAACGCTCTGCGCAGAAGCATTGGCAAATATCAATCCGGATTTGTTTAAGAAAGAAACCCTCTCACTGCTTAAATCTGATGAACCCAGAGTGCGTTACAAAGTCGCCCTAGCATTTGCCAAATTAGGTGACAAAAGATCTATCGAGCCACTCGTCAACAGCATTAGTTCTATAAGCCAATGGGAATCTTCGCTACTCGATCATTTGCTTAGAAAATTACTGCCTTCGAACCCGCCCCCTGTTGGACTTCCTCAGCCTGAACTGCAAAAAGAATGGGCAAAGCGAACTACGGATATTTCAAAAATGCCTGAAGCTCAGCTTGCCTTTAATGCCAAAAACATGGGAAAAACCCTCGTTGTTTTATTAGATGTAGGCAAGATAATTATGCTGAATTCTAGCAACAATATTCTTTGGAAAATCGACAACCTACAATTTCCCTTAGATGCCCAAATCCTTCCTGATGAAAAAGTCCTGGTGGCAGAACATCAGGGAAACAAAGTTACTGAACGAAATAAAAAAGGTGAAATAATTTGGGAAAAGAAAATTGATGGCCCACTGGCAGTACAAAAACTTGAAGATGGTTCCATTTTTATCGCCTCAAAATCCAACATCGTTTTTGTTGACCAAAAAGGCAAAGAAATATCGGAATTTACTCCACCCAACAATGAACCCATCATGAAGGCAAATATCGCTTCCAATGGCGATCTTTGCCTTGTCCTCAGCACACCACAAGGAAATGCAAAGTTTGTACGGTTTGATAAAAACAAAAAGCCTATCGCCACTTATGACATTGATGTTAGAACCTCAGGTGGAAAAGTGGATATTCTTCCCAACGGCAATTCCCTCATCACTGAAGTTTATGGAAACAGAGTTATTGAATTTAACAATGAAGGGAAAGAAGTATGGCAATTTGAATGCGAGCAACCCGTGGCCGCGGTACGATTGCCCAACGGAAACACTCTTATTACATCAATGACGCAAATGAAAGCACTAGAAATAGACCCGAAAGGCAAAGAAATCTGGTCCTACAAATCAAACACCAGAGTTACCCGAGCATTTAGACCATGAGTAAAATTTTTCTGCGATCCTTGCTGTTTTTGTTTCTTATCTGCAATGTTACACAAGGAGGATGGCCTGAAGATGAAGTGAATTATTGGGACGATATAATAATAAATAAATCAGGTATATCGACCAAACCCAAGGACATTCAAAACTGGCTACAATCCAGAATCCCAAATGTAACAAACGGAATAAAAGCTTCAAAATGGGTTATTGATCTTGGTAACGAAAGCTTTGAAGTTCGAGAGCAAGCCTCCAGAGAACTACTGAAGCTTAACAATCTCGCAATATTTGAATTAAAAAAAGCGATCAAAAGCAAGGACATCGAAGTTGCAAAAAGGGCTTCAGACTGCCTTGAGCAAATATCTCCACATGAATCAATTGCTCTCAAAACAGCGATCATTCGACTATTGGGAAAGTCGAATCCTGAATT
>CAMDHK010000232.1 GCA_945897965.1 Candidatus Kuenenia stuttgartensis
GCCTTGGACAACTCACGCATCCCTTGCAAATCAGGAAGAAGCATTGAAACGCCATCCTTGCGAAGCTTGGCAAGCATATCCCAATCACAATAAGTTTTTAAAGCTGATTCATGCAACTGCGTCAACATTCCCTTAGGGATGTTGATTTCTTTTTCATCAAGTTCCTTCAAGGGCACGGAAAGCCATTTATCTTGCTTCTTGTAATATTCCTTTTCATTGCGATAACTCATCCATTCCGGACTAAAAGCTCTGTAGTAACCCTGCGCTGCGTTACCATTCACTTGGGTTCTGACTTCAGGATAAAGGGTGTATCGCAAAGCGGGACTAGGCTCTGCCTTGGGTTTGATTTTAAGTTTATACGCCGGAGTGTTGGCATTTGGTTTTGCCTCGGGGGTTACTTGCGCATTGACGGTAGTTATCAAAAACAGGCACGAAAATAAACAAGAGATTCTGAAAAGAATGTGCATGATACGCTCCCTGAAAGAAAAAGTTATTGATGATAAAGCGAAAATTCTTTTTGAATATCGGAAAGGGTTTCAACCTGTGCGCTTGCTTCAACATAATGCAATGAAGGCAGATCGTTTGTTGCCTCGAATACTTTACGATAAGTAAGAAGACTATAGGGTTCTGATTTTACAGGCTCGAGCAATACCAACGATGGCGCACTGGGTGATGGGGAAGTTTCGTTTTTCTGTAACTGCAACTGGGTAAAAAGCAAGTAATAAAAAGAAAAAGCGATTGCACCTGTAAGAAATGGAATTGCTACATGGTTAGGTTTCTTTTGCTGTTTCCCTAGTTCAAAGAACAAGGCATCACGATTAATGCTTTGGTTTGTAGGGGTCAGTGCCGAAAGTTTATTTTCAAAATCATTGTTCATAGTAGCCCCATCTTTTTTCGTAAAAGTTCAAGCCCTTGTTGATACCTGCGATGTGCCTCGCTCTTAGAGCATTGTGCTAGGGGTGCGATTTCTTCAAATGAAAGCCCACTCCAAAGTTTAAGAACCAGCACCTCCCGTATAGATTCATCCAATTCTTGAAGGTGAAGCTGGGCAGCATGGGCATCGATTGCATCGCCCGTATTGGATTCAAACCAAGGTTCACAATCTTGGCCGGCCATGGGCTTTTGTTTAGTAGAACGCCTAGCTACAGAGACCGCTTTATTTCGCACCACGGTGTAAACCCACGCAGTATTTTGCACGGGATCTAATTGCTTACGAACCAACTCCATAAGCGCTTCCTGCACCACATCTTCGGGGGTGTTACACCATTGCCTAGCGTAAAGAACTAGACATTTTTCATGTTGTTCCAGAAAATGTTGCAGTTCTTCAAGTTTCATTCCAAGAGAATATCGCCTAGAAAGGGTTTTCATCCCAAAAAAAGTGAAAATTATTTTTATGAAGGGAAAAGCACTCTTTGACAACTTTTTGCCCATTATTTAAACCAAGCTTTGACCTATACCCCATTCATTCGATATCATTTCTTATATTGCAAGTCTATTCTTGATTAAAACTTAGGAGCCTTTGTTGAGCAGGACTGATACTGATACACCCCTGATCCAAAAGCTGCCCACAGGCCCCATTGATATCATCGGGGATGTGCATGGCGAAGCAGAGGCATTGAACGCATTGCTGGCGCACTTAGGCTATACAGCAACAGGCCATCCCCAAGGCCGAAGCTTAGCATTTGTTGGTGATTTGGTTGATCGAGGCCCCGATAGCCCCGCTGTTGTGCGCAAAGTTCAAAGTCTAATTCAAGCAGGCGTTGCCCAGTGTATTCTGGGTAACCATGAAATGAATATTCTTCGCGGCTTAACCAAACAGGGCAATGCTTGGATCTTTGGCAAAACCGAATCGCTCGATAATACTTCCACCATTCATCCCCAAGTGTCAGTCAATCTTACCGAGCGCGAAGAGATGGTAAACTTTTTCAAAAAGCTTCCCGTAGCTTTAGAAAGAGAAGACCTAAGGGTTGTGCATGCCTGCTGGGATAACTCCTGCGTCGAACTAATTCGCAACGACCCCTTTTCACTTGAAACTTTTGAAAGGCACATGATCCGTATCGACCGGGAAATCGAAAGCCATCCAGCAATGGACAACATCGATCGCGGGCTACGCAGGCAAAATCATAATCCCTTGAAAGTGCTTACCAGTGGCCCAGAGCAACGCGCACCTAGGCCCTTCGAAGCCAATGGAAAAATCCGCAAACAAGAACGCAAACGCTGGTGGATGGATTACAAAGCACAACCCTTCTGCGTATTCGGTCATTACTGGCGCACCATGGTGCCCGGTCTGCCCACAGGCAACCAACTTTTTGAAGATCACATGGCGGAACAAGCACTCGGGCCTGGTTTTTCAATGTGCATCGATTACTCTGTAGGGGGTCGCTGGCGCGAACGAACCAATCCAGACTTCCAAGGAAAATATGTCACCCGCCTTGCTGCACTCCGCTGGCCAGAAAAACTTCTTCTCTACGAAGATGGCTCTTCCTTCCAAGTAGGCAACATCCAAGTCTAGGCGATTATTTCGTCAACCACTCTGCCATGCACATCGGTCAGGCGGAAATCGCGCCCGGCGTGTTTAAAGGTAAGCATTTCATGATCAAGGCCCATCAAATGAAGAATGGTGGCATGCATATCATGAATATGAACCTTGCCCTTTTCTGCAAAGAACCCGTAATCATCCGTTGCGCCATGCGAGTACCCACCCTTAACACCGCCGCCCGCAAGCCACATGGTGAAACCCTCGGGGTTGTGATCCCTGCCATCGCCACTGCCTTGGGCAGTAGGAGTTCTACCAAATTCCCCGCCCCACCAAACAAGAGTATCTTCAAGCAAGCCCCGTTGCTTTAGATCATAAAGAAGCGCAGCGATGGGCCGATCAACTTCAAGTGCGTTTTTAGTGTGCCCTTTTTTTAAATCGCCATGCTGATCCCATTGCACAAACGCATCACTATGAGAAACCTGAACATAACGAACGCCCCGCTCTAAGAACCTGCGAGCCATTAGGCACTGCCTGCCGAAATTCTCGGTGATGGGATCATTAAGGCCATAAAGAGCACGCGTTGCCTCGGACTCCTGTGAAAGATCTTCCGCCTTGGGCATTTCATTTTGCATACGGAAGGCTAACTCAAAAGAGGCAATTCTTCCTTCGAGGGCCTGATCTGGCCCGGTGGTATCCATGAACTCACGATTAGATTTTTGTAACGCATTCAATTGCAACTGCTGTAATTGCGAAGAGACTTTATCATTGTTGATGAATGCAACTCGAGCATTCTTGGAAGAAACCGAAGCATTGCCTAAAGGGGTGCCCTGGTAGGCTGCGGGCAAAAAGGCAGAGCCCCAATTGGTAACGCCACCATGCGCCAAGGTTGGGCAAATGGTAATAAAACCAGGCAGCGAAGAATTCTCTGAACCAAGGCCATAGGTAACCCATGAACCGATAGAAGGGCGCACGAAATTATCACTTCCCGTATGTAACTTCAGCAATGCACCGCCATGCGCTGCATTGGTGCCATGAAGCCCATGTAGAAAACAGATGTCATCCACATGCCTTGCAACATTGGGAAAAAGCTCGCTAACCATATGGCCGCACTGCCCATGAGGGCTGAACTTCCAAGGTGATTTAAGAAGGTTACCGGTGGGTGCGAACTGGACTTTAGGTTTATCGTAGGGGAAGGGTTTGCCATGATCGCGATCAAGCAATGGCTTCTGTTCAAAGGTATCGACATGAGAGGGGCCGCCCTTCATGAAGAGAAAAATCATGCGCTTGGCTTTAGGGGTGAAATGGGGTGGCTTGGCTGCAAGCGGATCGATGACAGCAGCTTTGGATTGGTCTGCAAGCAAACCAGCTAGGGCAATAGAGCCAAAGCCAACCGCAGATTGTTTGAGTGCTTCTCTTCGATTGGGGTAGTACATATCAGCTTCCGTATTTAGCGAAGGGTGACAAATTCATTGGAAGAAACGAGTATCTGTGCCAAGGCAGCCATTGCTTTGACCGGGTTATTTTCAGAAAGTTTAAGAGCCTGAAGAAGAAACTCTTTCGCTCGGTTTGCTTCATCAAGGGTTGGGGTTCTCCCCAGAATATTCTCGTAGAGATACAAAATCTGTGCTTCCTGCGTGGTGGCATTCTGAATAGCTTTTTGTGCCAGCAACTCTGCTGTATCAAGTACCAATTTGGAATTAAGAAAGAATAAAGCTTGGGGTGCAATGGTGGTGTTGGCACGGTCGCCATTAGGAACAGCGGCATCGGTGCTATCGAAAAGAGAAAAGACCACAAAAAGATTATTGCGCACCACAGGGAGATAAAGGCTGCGTCTGTTGGAATCGTACTTGGTCATATCCTTAGACGTATGATCAAAAAAGAATGCCCTATTTTTAACCTGAAGAAGCGAGCCACCCATAGTTTTATCCAACTGATCAGAAACCTGAAGAAGGGAATCGCGGAGCACCTCGCCCTCTAGGCGCTTAGGAACAAAGCGCCAGTATAGGCTGCATGAAGAATCTTTTTCATCACTTGCAGGAATCAAGGTGGAAGCTTGTTTATAGGTATTGGAAAACATAATGATCTTGTGAAGATCTTTAATAGACCAATTAGATTGGATGAACTGGTTTGCAAGCCAATCGAGAAGTTCTGGATGGGTGGGATTGGTGCCAAGTAATCCAAAGTTATCAGGCGTGGGAACAATACCCTTACCGAAATGCCAGCGCCAAACACGATTGACCATCACTCGTGAAGTCAGCGGGTTCGAAGGGGAAGCAATCCAGTTGGCAAGTTCGAGCCTACCGCTCGATTTTTCAGGAAAAGTAGGAGCATTGGCCTTAGCCAAAACAACCGGCACGGCCCTCGGCATAACTTTGCCTAATCTATCGGTGTTGCCCCGGATATGGATAGCAACATCGGTCACTTTTCCTTCGGTAACGCCCATTGCACTGGGAAGTTCGGGAGCAGCTTTTTCTAAAGCGGCAGTTGCATCTTTAAACTTCTTAAGGTTGGCTTTAGGTTCATCTTTAAGCAGCGCTTCGATTTCCTTGGGTGTGGCTTTTTTCTCTGCAACAAGCTTTTTCTCTGCAACCAACTCCTTGCGCTGTTCTTCTATAAAATCATCCGCCTTCTTCTTTGATTCCGCAACCTTAGCAGTATGCTCTTTTAACAGTGCGGTTTCTTTTTCGTTGGCAAGCGGGTTCTCATTCCACTTCGCAATCGTCACCAAGCTTTCCATTGTTTTGGTGCTTTTAAATACCCCCGCAAGGGAATAATAATCGGCTGTAAGAATCGGATCGAACTTATGATCATGGCACCTTGCGCATCCGAGAGTCAGGCCAAGGAAGGTTTTTCCCATGGTATCGATTTGTTCATCGATGATGTCCATTTCCATTTTTTGCTTGTCAACTTCCGCGAGCACCTTCGGACCAAGAGTAAGGTATCCTGTCGCAATCAAGTGGGCATGTTTTTCAGAATCTGATTTGAAGGGAAGCAAATCGCCTGCAATCTGCTCGCTGATAAACTGGTTGTAGGGAACATTTTTATTAAAAGATTCGACAACATAATCGCGATAGCGCCAAGCGTTTCCATGAGCAACATTTTCATCCAAGCCGTTGGAATCTGAATAGCGTGCGACATCCAGCCAATGACGGCCCCAGCGTTCGCCATAAGCGGGCGAGGCCAAATAACGGTTGACCATATTCTCGTAGGAATTGGCAGAATCATCCGCAAGGTAAATAGCACTTTCAGAAAGTGTGGGGGGCAAGCCGGTCAAATCAAAAGAAACCCGCCTGATCAGGGTTCGCTTATCCGCCTGCTTCGAAGGTGCAATGCCTGCAGTTTCCAATTTCGAAAGAATGAAGGCATCAATGGGATTACGAACCCACGCACTATTTTTGACCTTGGGAACGCTAGATTGTTTAATGGGTTGGAAAGACCAATGCTCTGCGGTACCTCTGACGATTTTGTTTGATTTAGGATAGATAGCGCCCTGCTTGATCCAAAGTTCAAGGTCACTGATTTCTCTTGCAGAAAGGGGGCCATCGGGGGGCATCTTTAAATCGCCCTGCCTACGTACTACTTTCAACAAAAGCGATTCTGCAGGCGCATTTGGAACCACTGCGGCGCCTTGTTTGCCACCTTTAATAACGCCCTCGTAAGAATCCAACCTTAAACTATTACGGGAGGTTTCCGGGCCATGGCATTTGACACAACGCTCTACAAGAAGCGGCCGCACCTTTTTTTCAAAGTGATCTTCAGGGGTTTGAGCCCAAGTCGCGCCCTGCAACAAGTAAATACCTAAGAGCAAAAATGTGAATCTTGACATAATGGAACAATCTCATGATTCAATTGGAATGTCCTTTCAGTATGACAAATTAAGGCG
>CAMDHK010000233.1 GCA_945897965.1 Candidatus Kuenenia stuttgartensis
CGATGAACATTTCAAGCTCTGGAAAATAAAAGAAGCCCGAAACCCATAAGGCCTCGGGCTTCAAGTGATTACACATCTACTATTTCTTAAACATCGTGTGCGATGGGTCGCCACGAGATAACAAATAGGCAAGCAAATCTAGAACTTCATTTTCATTGAGCGTTTTTAAAAGATCTTGTGGCATCAATGAAACAGGGGAAACTTTAACCGACTCAACATCTTTTTTCTTCAAGTCTTGAACCTTGCTGGAATCTTCAGGATCTGTGACCACGATGAGTGATTCTGCGTTTTCGCTGACCACTTTTCCGGTGATGAATTTCCCGCTCTTGGTTTCAATAATCGAAGCCTTGTATTGATCAGAAATTACTTTGTTGGGTTCAACAATCGATTCGCACAAATCTTTCAAACTGAATCGGCCTGCAACTTGGCTAAGATCTGGGCCGGTAGCTCCGCCATCTCCATTGTAACGGTGACAAACCACACAACGTGAAGCAGCATACATTTTCTGACCGTTCTTAAAGTCACGCTTAACCAGCTTACCATCAGCTAGCTGAACTAATTCCGCAAGTTTGTATTCCTTACCAGGGCCGGTAGCCTTGGGCAATGCTGGCGCTTTATAAGGCTTTTTCAAGCCTAAAGCTTCGATTGCCAATCTTTCATTATCGGTGGCATTATCGAAAGCTTCTTTTTCGATGTTATTCAAAAAGCCCTGATAACTAGATCCGCCATTTCTAGTTCGTGCATCGTTAAGTGCTGTAAAATACATCTTACGCTGATCGATATTCCAGTTTTCCTTTAGATTACGAAGGGAATACAGATAGTAATTTTTCTGAAGGTCAGGAAAATTAGAATACATCTTGGCAATGCCACCGCCATAACCACGATTTCGCAAAAGCAACTCTTCCATTTCTTTACCGTCAACAGGCTTGGAAGGCTGCATCAGCAATTGGGTGATTTTAGCTGCAATGGTGGAAGACTTTAAATAGACGAGTAGATCGCCAAGATCACGATTCAATCTCTCATCATTTGAAGGGAAGAAAGAGTCAAGTTTAGCGGCTAATTTGGCTGCAACTTCTTTTGCAGGTTCGCCCATGCGAATAAAGAGAAGTTGATAAGTCCTGATGATTTCAAGCTTTTGATTTTCAGAAAGGGAAGAGAATTCAAGGGTATCAAGTGCTTTAAGCGCCTGGGTTTGCAAACTTTTATCTGCCTGCCTAGCAAGAGCAACTATACCTTGGATTAGTGGTTCTGGGCTTTTTTCAGCCAAGACTTTATCTTGCCAAGTTTTGGGGTCTTGGTGTTCTAAAGCAACTCTTGCTGCATAGCGAATGAATCGGTCTTCATTACCAAGATTAGAAAGGATAAATTGCAATTGGTCAGCAGAAACTTTTGTAGGGTTATGAAAAGCTTCAAGTTTCTTACGGATCTCACGATCTTTAGCACCTTCTTTGTCTTGAAGTTCAGCAGGTGCGGTAGATTCCTTACCTACATAAGTAACTCGAAACAATTCAGATTGAGCACCTCGGCCGCCTACTGAAAAATAAAGAGCACCATCTTTTCCTGCAACAACATCTGTCAATGGTAATGGGGTGCGGGAAACGAATTCTTCCTTTACTGCTTTATATGTACTACCCATGGGGGAAATATGAATTGCGTACATGGTCCCGAATGTCCAGTCACAGATATATAGAGCTTTTTGGTATTTCGCAGGGAACTTTGTTCCATAACCAAAATCAACTCCCACAGGGGAACCAGGCCCAATGTCGACCATTGCTGGAAGACTATCTACATAATGGGCAGGCCATTTGCCGGTACCACTTCTCCAACCAAGTTCACTACCGCTGGGAGCGTGATTTACTCGAGTTGGGCGATACCAAGGCATCCCCATATCCCATTCCATATCTGCATCGTAGACAAACATTTCGCCATCTGCATTTAGCGCAATATCATATTGATTGCGATAACCACTACTTACAATTTCCCAATCTTTCCCATCGGGATCAGTTTTAGCAACATACCCACCAGGTGCAAGAATACCTCGTGCATGGCCATTGGCATCCCACTGCCTTGGAAGCAAATGATCTTCGCCCCAATTGCTAGGCAATCTGCTAGCATTAAAGTTTTCTGGTGGAAGGGTATGGTTACCACAAACTACTAAAATAGATTTGCCATCGGGAGACAACCTAAGTGCATGGGGGCCGTGCTCGCCACCACCACGCAAGGCCTTAAGCTTAACAACTTCATCGAATTGATCATCATTATTGGTATCGCGAAGGCGATAAAGCCCACTTCCCTGCCCACCGTTTACAGAAACATACAAACTGCCAAAGGCAAAAAGTAAACCTTGCGCTGCACTCATTTTGACTTCTAGCTTTTCAACTTTGACATCCCCTGCAACACCTGGTGCAGGAACAGTAATACGATAAAGGCCTTTATCGCCTTGGTCGGAAGCAATGATTCTGCCTTTAGGATCAACGGTAAGGCAAACCCAAGATCCGAGTTTATCTTTTGGAACTGTGAAAAGTTTTTCAACTTGAAAACCTTCAGGGACTTTGAAATTAGAATTGGAAGCGGTCGCACCAGCACCTTCCCCAGTTAAGACATTACCCCAAGGAGAATCTCCCAACTTAGCCACCTTTTTAATAGCAGAGGTCTTCCCAGCTTTACCCGTTTCAACAGCTTTCCAAGAATCATCAGAAATCACATAGGATGACTTTCCATCTGCAGAAGTCATGACCATTTTAAATACGAATCCAGCAGCAGAACCTTCATTTTCAACCAGAGCCTCGATTGAATTATTTCCATCTTTCAGAAGCTTGGTAACATCCTGTTCAACAGGAGTTTTCCATTCGGAACTTTTGCCAACATCAACCCCGTTGATTTTCAATTTCACGATATTGTCGCAAGCAAATTTTACCTTGGCTTTTCCGCCAGTCCATGCAAAGTCCTTAGTCAAAGTATATTTGGTGTTGGTATTTGCGCCCCAGATCCAAAAAGGATTAGTGCCTGCTGCAAACTCATTAGAGTTTTTGGTCTTGGAAGTAGTAGGAGCGTCCTTATTTTCAGCAGTAGCCATAATTTCAGGAGTCTGGGTAAAAACCTCTTTCTCCCAGGCAAACAATGTTGCCTGACAAGCCACAAAAGCTCCTGTTAATATCAATCCCAATCTGATTTCAGAAAACATAGCCACTCCTTGAATATTGCAAACAGATCATTTTAAATGAAAAATAAAGCCAAGAGGCTATTAAATACTACTCAAATAACCAAAACAATCCCAAACAATAATAGTGATGAAACAAAAGCCAATTTTTCCAACCTATAGAACTTAATGGCGGATTATGTTACCTTATTCGAGTAACTGATTCTCTAAATGAAAAAGAATTTCAAAGATATGAGCAGTGCTTCGATTTCAATGCCTAGTTTTCCAATAAACAAGCAAGAACCTGCACCAAGTGCAATGATTCTTGTGGTGGATGATAATGCATGGAACCGCGAAACGCTGGTAAAATTACTAATGGAGAGAGGGATTCAGGTCGTTTCAGCTGAAAACGGGATGAAAGCGCTAGAACTTATTGGGAACAATAATTTCAGTCTCGTATTACTTGATGCAAAGATGCCAAAATTCAATGGTGTCGAAGTATTAAAAAAAGCCAGAATCAGTTTCACCCCACTAGAACTCCCAATTATTATGATGACTGCAAGGGGTGAAGCAAAGGATATCATTGCAGCGCTGGAACTTGGGGCGAACGATTACATTACCAAGCCGATTGATTTCCCCATCGCATTTGCCCGTATTCAAACCCACCTATTGCTCAACAAATCGTTTCGGGAAATCGAAGAACTAAAGCAAAACCTTGGTGACAAGAATGAAAAGCTAGAGACAGCAAATCGCAGATTGAACAGGGATCTTGAAGCCGCTGCCGCCATTCAGCAAGCGCAATTGCCCGATGATTTACCAATATTTCCTGGAGTTAATTTCGCTTGGATATTTGAACCCCACGAAAAACTTGCAGGGGATATGCTGCATGTATTCCCTATTGGAACAAACAAGGTTGGATTTTTCGTACTTGATGTAAGCGGCCACGGTGCGCCAGCCGCCCTTTTATCAGTGACTGTTTCCCGCCATATCACAGGGTTACAAGGCGAAGCAGGAAATAAGTTACTCGAAAAACCCGAGAAAATCCTCGCTTCACTCAATCAAAAATTCACCATGGATAACATGGGCGACAACTTCTTCACCATCGCTTATTGTGTTTTAGACCTCACAACGCTTGAACTAATCTACTGCCTAGCTGGGCACCCAGGCATGATTTATCTGCCAAAAGGTAGTAACCCCACGGTACTTGATAAACCCGCTATTCCTATCGGCCTTTTCGATGACTCGGTTTATTCCGAAGAAAAGTTACAGCTTCACGATGGCGATCGGCTTGTACTTTACTCCGACGGAATCATTGAAGCAGTCGACCCAGAAAAGCAATCCTTCGGCAAGGACAATTTGAAAAACAGTCTACACAAATCAATCGATGCAAAGTTGCCAAAATCATTCAAGCAAATAATGAAAGATGTAAAAGACTGGTGCAAACCGGGCAGGCCAGCAGATGATCTAACAATCCTAGGTATCGAAATCAACAAAAACAAATAGTTTTCTCGGAACCCATACCCCTACCTTCGGTAATCTACCTTAGAACACTTAACATTTTGGAGATAAAATCATGCTTCCTGGAATTAAACTTTTCGATCTTACGAACAAAACCGCAATCGTTACCGGGGGCTCGAAAGGATTAGGCCTAGCCATGGCAGAAGGGTTGGCCTCTGCAGGGGCAAATCTCGTCATCATCAGCAGAAACGAAAAAGAGGGGAAGGCCGCAGCTGAAAAAATCATCGCTGAATACAAAACAAAAGCCATCGCAATCAGCGCAACGGTAACTTCGGAAGAAGAAATTCAAAAAGCAGTGGCAACCACAATCAAAGAGTTCGGCTCCATCGATATTTTAATCAATAATGCAGGCATTAATATTCGTGGCCCGATTGATGAACTTTCTTACGAAGATTTCAAAAAAGTACAGCAAACCAATGTTGATGGTACATGGCTTCCTAGCAAGGCAGTGGTGCCACAGATGAAGAAGCAGAAATCAGGAAGAATTATCAATCTTGCGAGCACGCTAGGTGTTGTAGGCTTGGCCAACCGCACGCCTTATGCGACTAGTAAAGGCGCAGTGGTTCAAATGACGCGTGCTTTGGCATTGGAACTTGCACCATTCCATATCACTGTAAATGCTATTTGCCCAGGGCCATTCCTCACCGATATGAACATCCCCATCAAAGACGATGAGAACACTAAAAAGTTTATTGTTGGTGCTGTCGCATTAGAAAGATGGGGCGAACTCCAAGAGATACAAGGCGCTGCCCTTTACCTTGCCAGTGCAGCTTCAAGCTATACAACTGGAAGCCTTATTACCGTTGATGGTGGTTGGACAGCCCGGTAAATCCAACCAAAACCTTTTATCTTGAAGCTTTAAGAAACGCAACGAGATCTGCTAGTTCCTGCGGAGTGAATTGTTGATCGAGCCCCGCAGGCATTACAGAAACAGCACCAGGTTCCATAATTTCAATGTCCGCCCTGAGAATGCGCATTTGCTGATCAGGGCCAGTTATTAAAACAACATCATCAGGCGATTCAGATTTGATCACTCCTTGAAATACCTTACCCGATGACGTCGCAATCTTTATTGGTTCATAACTTCGAACAAAGCTTGCGCTAGGGAAAAGAATCGCCTCGAGTAAATCCCGCTCACTTCTAATCTGACCAATCTTAGTGAGGTCTGGGCCAACCTTGCCGCCCAAATATCCGATGGCATGGCATACAATACAGGCTGCCTTTGCATTTTGAAAAACAATCTGACCCTTGCGGATATCCCCTGTCGAAACCAGAGGCAGAATCACCTCCAACTTTTCATATTGTTTAGATACTTGTGCACGGATATCAAATTGTAATTGATCAGCTTCTTTTTGAACATCTGGCCCAAGCTTCTTAAGTTTTTCCTTAATCGTTTCAATTCGAATCGATCCGATGGATGGAGATTTGCGAATCGCTGCCAACAATCCTTTCCCAATATTTTCATCCGTCACCCCTGCATAAACATCTAACAACCGATCCAATTCTGCAGGGCTTGCTTTTTCTAAAACTTTAAGCAGGGATACCAACTGAGCGGGAGACAACTTCGCTTTGGCTAAAGTTTCAGCGGTACTTATTCGTGTAGAAACAGACTTATCTGTATTAAGGTTTTTCAAAAACAAAGGTTCAAAGTCATCATCGCTGATCTTAAAGCCTGTAGGAATCAACGAAAAA
>CAMDHK010000234.1 GCA_945897965.1 Candidatus Kuenenia stuttgartensis
TGGATGGGTTTTCCTTCTAAGAAGTGTTTTTGCCAAACTGCTTCTAACCCGTTTTCATTCCCTGGTAACCAATTGGAATTGATGACATAGCCGAGCAAACCCAAGGCTAGCAAATATTTCGAAACATTTAAAAGCAATCGTATCAATGTTCTGCCCTCATGAAAAGCGACACAGCATTTTCATGTTTGGAGCCAAAAATGTAAAGACTGCTTAGATGCGATCTAGCAGATCAATCCAAGTTGCCAGTGTATCTAGCGTGACGGAATTGAAGTATTGATGTCCCATATCCTTCATTTCTCGAAGAATTAGGGGGTATTGGAACCCTAGAAGCTTCTTGGCGGTATCCAGCACCGTCTCGCGAATTGGATCTTTATCACCCACCGCAAGGAAGAAAGATAGAGGCTGGTTGGCAATGCGCTCTTTGGGAGTCGCACCTAGGGAAGCACCCACCGCAGCCACTCCGCGGATCAATTCTCGTTGTTGGAACGCAAGATAAAATGCCATCTGCCCGCCTGTGCCCATTCCATGAACGACCACTCTCTTGCGATCGATGTTGTAGTTTTCGGTGGCGTAGCGGATGGATTCAAGAATCAGATCAGATTCGCCTGGGGTCCAGCCTAGGTCGGCATCGGACCGTGGCGCTACCATGATGATTTTATATTCAGCACAATACTGGTCCCAAATTCCCATGAGGTCATCGAGATCTTTATCTTTCCCTTTGCCTGCTGGATGAAGCCAAACCATCAAGCCATAAGAGGTTCTTGGATCATAAGAAACGGGAACGGAAACCCAGTAGTTGCGATCGCCCGCAGCGCTTTGTTTTTTGATGGTTCCTATCTCGGGTTTTTTCTCGGGCTCTTTCTCGAGGTTTGCGAGTGAAGATTTCTCCGGAGGTTTTTCTGGAAGGAAGCTTGTCGCTTGGCCAATCGGCCCCTTTAAGGTTGTGGTTGTTCCATCTTCGTGCTTTACTTCAACCGCAAGGAAAGAGCCAATCACAGCAGTAGATAATATGGTTGAAAGCGCATCGCGATTTGCAACCTCTGCAGTTGCGGTAACCTTAGTGATATCAGGCCCCACTCCCGCCTTTAAGATGCGATCGCCTACTTTTATCCCAGCCTTAGCAGCCCCACTTTCAGGGAAAACATAACGAACCTGAACACCTTTGGTCGGATCATCCCGCATCGGAAGTATCCCGAAGAATCCTAAAGGTGGAGATTCTAAGCTGCCTGATAGTTCGATTTTTTCCAGCTTGATTTCATCTTTCCCACGCACGATGGTAAGCGATACCATGTCGCCTTCATACTTGGGCCCAAGTTGATGCATGAGTTGAGCATGGCTTTCCACTTTTTTGCCATCGATCGCAATAATCTTATCCGCAACTTTAAGACCTGCTTTAAATGCCGCGCTATTCGGGGCAACCGAATTAATAACTACTTCATCTGCATACATATCTTTGTTTTGCATGGTGATCCCCAGAAGGCCCTTACGAAGATCCTTTCCGAGTTTTAGTTTTGCCAGTTTGCCAAAGATGTGGTCTAGGGGAATTGCGAAGCCGATGCCTGAATCGTACCATTCGAATCCTGCGGTTTCACCCTCGGCTTCGGGTGAAGCAGGCACGAGAATGCCCAGAACATTGCCCTGTAAATCGATGAGAGGCCCACCATAATTTACCGGCGAAATCTTGGCATCGGTCTGGATGGCTCGTCCCCAGATTCGACCCAAGGCCGAAACGATCCCCATACTTACACTAGGTGGCGCACCAGGGCTTCCGCCCAAGGTTCGACCCAAAGCGATTACCGTTTGACCCACTTCCATTTTGGAAGTAGGAAGTGCTTCGGGTATGGGAAGATTAGTCGCATCAATTTTTAAAAGCGTTACCATGCGTGATTGATCTATTGAAACCACTTTGGCTATGTAGCGTTTGTTGTCCATGGTGGAAACGATGATAGAAGTAGGCTTGTTGGCGAAATTGAAAGCGCTGGAAATAACATAACCATCCGCAGATACGATGACGCCCGTGGTTGGGCCTGAACCTTTACGCACGCCTGGGCCAGCAGCAGGGCCGGGCCTTCGTTTTCCAGCGCTACCCGCACCACCACCTGCAGAAATCACCTCGGTTCCACCCGTGGTTTCAATTTGCACAAGAGTTGGGGAAACGCGCTGTACTGCCCCTTGAATCGCTTTTTCTTGAAGCTCTTCCAGGGTATTTTGAGCCAGCATTATTTCTACCACGCCTAACAAAAACAGTGTTGTGCTCATGATTAGTTCCCTTTGGTTTCTGCGCCCTTGTTTGGCAAAGCTTTTGGTGGTGATTCGACTTGTAAGCTTATGGTTTGCAATTTATCACCCCTGCGTATTTCTAACTGAATCCGCTCTTGAGGTCGGTACTTCTGCATTAATTCCAAAAGCGAATTAACGCTTACTACGGGCAGGCCATCCACATAAACAATCAAGTCATCTGGAAGCAGGCCTGCTTTTTGTGCGGGCGAACCGGGCTCAACATATTCAATGTAAGGCGGGGTTCGATCTACTACATTAGGTACATATACAATGCCTAGGTAACCGCCACCACCTGTTGACTTCGAAGCTTTAGTTACAGGCTTGTACGCTTCCTTTTTCTCGATCAAGTTGGTAATGGAGATTTTCTTCGCACTACCATCTGCAAGCTTGATTTCGAGTTCTGCATTTACAGGAACAGCATAATTAATCCAAGTGTTGGTTTGTTCGTTGCGAAGTTCTTTGCCAATAATTCCGATGATATCTCCCATGCGATTGGTGATGATTCCCCCTGCAGCACCAGGGTTGTTGGTGATCGCATCCACCACATAGACATTGCCTGAATAGGGCGCCTCGAATATTCCAATTCTGCCAAACAGCCTGGCATAGGCTGCGATGGTTCCCTTCATTACCGAAACGGGTTCATCTCTGCTTGCAATTTGAAACTGGTTGCTGAATGCAAGAATGGAAGTTCCGGGCGTAGCCAGCGGAGTTTTTGCAGCAGCAACGATGTCAAAAAAAGGCAGGTCATCAATTTTGGATTTATCTGTTCCTATTTTCAAGAGTGCGATATCCAGCTCAGGTTCCATTGCTACAAGCTTTGCGGGCAATCTGGTGCCATCGTAGAGATGAACCCTTAGGTCGGTTGTTTCCATGAGATGGTTGGCAACGGTAAGAACATAGCCATTGGGGCTGACCAAAACGCCTGTGCCATAGGCTGGTAGACCTTTGAAACCTCCGGAGCCATAGATCTTGACCATTTTCGGGTTCACTTTTTGAACCACATCATTGAGTGACATTTCGCCTGCTTGGTAAGAAACAGCAAGTGCTGCGAAAAGTGATGCTTGTAGTAGGAAAGTCATGTGTAAAGTTCCGGTTGCGTTACTAGAAAACCATTAGAAATATCATACTTGATTTTGCGATTGGATGGGTTGAAATAATTCATTCAATTATGTGAAAACAAATCAATTAATCTGAATCTGCATCCCATAGCTTTAGTTGATTGTCTTTGCCTAAAGAAAGGTATTTTTTTCCGCCCTGCAGTTCGGCCAAACCGACCACATGCCCTTCGTGAGCATTCAGCTTTAGCAATTCCTGCCCGGTTTTTGCATCCCAGAAACGAATGGAACCATCGTAGCCCCAACCAAAAAATCGGGTTGAATCTCGCGTCCATTGCAATCTTCTAAGAGGATTGGACTCGAAACTGCGGAAGTTGGGTGAATAAGTCATTGCAGGAAAGTTCATCACCTCAAGGGTTGTTAGTCCTTTGATTACGCATATTTCATTGAATACGGGGCTCACCTCAGCAAATTTTAATCCCGAAGGCGCTTTTATGTATTCCTTTATCAAGGCTCCATCTTGCCAGCTTATCTCAACGAGTGCACCGGTTGTTTGGCTTGCTATAAAAGAATTTGATTTAGGGAGATTTTGTAATGCATTGAAAGCAGATAATGCCCCCGAATGGGTTGCAATCAACTCTCCTGATTCAATGTTGTAAATATTGATCAGACTGGTGCTGACTTTATCAAACTCTGAGGTGTTCAGGCCGATGGCAAATTTATCCCCCTTTGGGGATATGATGATTGTACCCGAAGGCGGTGAAGTGCAACGAAGCGGAACCTTGGTGGTGTTTCCCTGATGATCCACTTTCCAAATTTCCCGGTTGTCAAGGATCACCATAAAGTATGGGTCAAAAGGATGCAGGGTACCTGCAATTGAAAAGTCAGGTAATTTGACCCGCTTGAGTAACTTACCCTCTGGCACGGATACCAGGGATACCTGGCTCGATTCTTCAAATAGCAATGCAATTTCTTGTTTGGTATCAAGCACAAACCCTAATGCAGGTTTCTGCAGAGTGTGTATCACCCTAGAACTTGCTACCCTGTTTTCATCCCATAATAACAGTTCAGATTTTGGGGGCGTCACCTGGCAAGCCATACTGGATAACTTCCCACCGATAGGCCATTTGATCTGACTGATAATGCGTAAGGTGTGGCCTGTTCTTCGTTCAATGAGGTCACCGTTTTCTGAATTGTAGATATCGATGGTTTGTTCCACGCTCCCCAATGCAATTTGTTTGCCATCGGGGCTCCATGCCATTGCAAAGGAGAAGGTATCTTTCAGATCCTTGGAGACAAGATTAGTTTTGGTGTTGATGTCTCTTACAATAATTTTTGATGGGTAGCAGACCCATGCGATTTTTGTGCTATCATTACTGGATTCGCAAATCTGGCATAACCGCCCCTCACAAGAAAAGTCATCCACTTTGGTTTTCAAGTTGGTATCCCATATTTGAATCCGCCCATCGTTACCCCAAGTTACGAAACGGTCTTTTCCGCAAGTGCAAAGATTTAATTGAAAGATGTTTTTTTCACCGGGCTTTTCCCAAAGAATGTTACCTGAGGATACATCAAGTACTTTCCAGGAATATTCATGCATTATCAGCAACCGATGGTCGTCTAAAAACTTCAATCTAAGGGTTTTTTCTTCATTCTTAATGGAACCCAACTCTTTGAAAGTTGCTGCATCAATCCATCGAATAACATTATCGCTGGTGAAAAATGCAAGTGTTGTACCGTTTGTTGAAAAAGTTGGTTCCTTAGCCCCTGGGATAGATTTAATTTTCTTGGTGGTGTTTATATCCACTATGGAAATGGATTCGCTTTTCTTTAAGCTGATTGCAGCGAGGTTGTTTCCGTTTAAGGAATATCTAAGGGCATAATCGTCAATGGTTGCAACTTTTTGATGTGCCTGTGAACAAAGCTTGTTCCAGTAGTGCCATTCAAAACCGCGCAATTCATCTCCCCCCAATTGAACAGGGGTCAAGCCATTTAGCCTATCGATCACCTTGGAAAATTCGCCATCATTGAATGCATTCTGGATTGATCTCATTTCCGATGCATAATATTGGCGATCTGCTAATTTTCGATCGCGCAAATATCTCTTGGCTTCGGTGTCAGAAAGATTTTTCTGAATTAGATTTTCCTCAGCTTGATTCGTGACTTTTTGCAGCATCACCATGAAAATAATGGTGGAAGCTGTGAGGGAAAAAAAAATGATACTGAGAAGAATTACAAAAAGTGCATGTTTTTGGCACCAGCGCAGGGCAAGCGTGATTTTACCCAAAGGCCTAGCAATCGTTGGTTCGCCTGCGAGAAACTTTTCGAGGTCGATGCTTAAATCGTTCATGGTCGAATAGCGGAGGGAAGGTTTTTTCTCCATGCATTTCATGCAAATTGCTTCGAGGTCGGGATGAATATCCTTCCTGTAAGTCTTAAGTGGGGTCGGGGGTTTTTCCATTACCTCCTTCATTAATTCGCCCATGGTGCTGGCTTGAAAAGGCGCCTTATTAGCAAGTAACTGATAAAGTATCCCCCCCACACCATAAATATCACATGCCACCGAAAGCGATTCTCGCCCCATCGTTTGTTCTGGTGCCATGTACATTGGGGTGCCCAAACCAACCCCCGAACCGGTAACTGTGGTGGTTACAGCAAGGGTAAGCTTTGCGAGCCCGAAGTCTGCAATTTTTGGAGTGATTCTATCATCAGGGCAAGCATCCCCAAGTATTTCAAGCAGGATATTTCCTGGTTTCAAATCACAATGAAGCACGCCCCTAGAGTGTGCATGAAACATGGCCTGTGTTATTTTCAAAGCCCATTCTGCCGCCACCCTTTCTTGAACAAGAGTGGTTTTATTCTTAAGCCAGTTGGATAAGGATGCCCCTTCCACAAAGGGTGAAACAAGAATAGCCTGATTGGGCATGTCAATAATATCGAGCAAAGGCAGGATCCCCGGGTGATCAAGCCTTGCAGCAGCACGGGCTTCCC
>CAMDHK010000235.1 GCA_945897965.1 Candidatus Kuenenia stuttgartensis
TCATCCCGAGTCATTTTATCCAGCATCCCCTTGGGCATCAGGGAGACAGGCGACTTGGTTTTAGATTCGATATCCGCCTTCTTAATTTCCTTGGGTGGCGTTTTCGCAAGCGGGTTTTCAATAATGGTAATCGCCTGCGGTGCATCCGCAACGATCATGCCAGTGATGGTCTTTCCTGCTTTGGTTTCGAAAATGTAGGTCTGATACTTTTCGTCGATCTTAAGAGAGGGCTCAAGAATATGACGTAAAAGATCCAACTTGGTGTACTTGGGATCTAACTTGGTTAAGTCGGGGCCAAATTCCTGGCCTAGCCCTTCCATCTTATGACACGAGATGCATGCAGAAACCGTAAACATTTGTTTGCCCGCTGCAAACGAACGACCATGTTTCATTCCTTCGATCGAAGAAGAAAGATCTGCAAACTTCCACTCGGTGCGGGGCCTACGATCTTTGAGAACTTCATCTTCAACCTTAAGGGGGTTGGAAGCGAGGTAGGCATCAGGGTTCGCCTGATACGCATCAAGATCTGCAACGACATAAAGTGCGCCATACATTCTGCGCCAATGACCAGGATAGGTGCAAACATAGGGATAAACGCCTGGCTTGGTAGGCGCAACAAAGCTGATGCGCTGGGTTTCGCGAGGTTGCAGCAAACCACTCTTCGCAAGCACTTTGTTCGAGTTAGGAACAAACTGCCTAGCTTGGAATTCAGGCTTGTTGGCATCATTCTCGGATTGCATACCGATTTCAGTCAAGCTGCCTGGAGTAAGAATCACAAAGTTATGAGGCATGAGATCGGAGTTTTCAAGAATGATCTCAACAGGCTTGCCTGCCTTGACCACTAAAGTTTCTTTATCGTAAGCCATGCGTTCTAAAAGCGTACCCAATCGAATAACACGCACGCCCAACTCGCCTAGCTCTGCTCTAACTTTGCGTGCTTGATCATCAGGCAGCAACGATGCGAGGGATTCGGTGAACTCGATGGAATCGAGAACAGATTGCTGGGATCGTTCGGTGGCGGGCACCTTGCGAATACTTTCCAAAAGCGCATTGACCAAGGGCGCAGCTTCTTCCTTGACCCAAGCATTACGGGGAATGCGCTGCATTGCATTGATCGCAGAGTTGCGATCCACTCCTTCTTTAACATATTTCGATAGCGTGTTGAAAGTTTTGGTTTCTTCACCACGAATTGAAACCAACGCAAGCATCGCAGATTTGCGCACCAGTGTTGCAGGATCAACTCCCGACATTTCGAATGCAACCTTGACTGCAGGAGTAGGATTGTTGACCTTGCTAAAGACTTCTTTTTTATCTTTATCAAGCACCTTAACAGTGAAGTTATTCAATCTGGATCCGAGGGCACCATCAGCACGATTATAAATGATGATGGATTCAATCACTGCTTCAGAGCCGAGATCAAGTTCCCACCAAGGGTTATCTGTACCCTCTGCAGAATGGGTTTGGCCCCCATCCGCAAAAGTAGGGCTTTTGTTACCATCGATTGCTTTGGAAGCATCGCCCCCGTTAGAAGTAGATGACTGGGTAGCTTTGCCTTTTCTTGCAAGGTTGATGCCATCGCTGATGACTTCAACTTCTGCAAGGGTAAGGGTGCGTTGTTTGCCCGGAAGTTCGATGCGAACAAAACGGCCCATGCCCGCCTTCCCTGCTTTGGTAGCAAGGTTGGTGGGTAGAGATGTCAAAAGCGGTTCAACCTTTGAATAAAATAGCGCTTTGAGATTAGGGTCGGGAATAAGAGGAATTGCTGCAAGAAGATCTCTTAAAGAAGCGATCGACTTCGAAGCAAGGCCCCAAGTGTTTTCGATAGATTGATCAATGTTGACAAGTGCAACAAACCCTACCTGACGAAGCAGCGGGGTTTTGGCAGCGGTGGCAAGTTTTTCGAGATCTGCCCGAACTGAACCCAACTCGCTTGCACTTCTTCCGCCTAAAAGCCTGACCATGTCAAACAATACAGAAGAATCGGTTTGATCAGCTTTTGCATCGACAGCCACAAAAGCATCGAGAAGAATTCGAACTTCAGTCTTGGCTTCAAGCGAAGCAAGGGTTCGCAAAGCTTCGCGCCTGACTTCATCGCGAACATTGGGTCTCGATATCAATTCCATGCAGACGGGCTTCGTCTTTTCCATGGTGATGAGTTTTTCGACAGGAAGGCTGCGAAGCAAAAAGCGGGCGCCCGCTTCACTCTTGATTTTCACATCCTTACCCTTTGCAATGGCATCTTTCCAAATAGGATCAAGCATCTTGAGGGTTTCAGTTCTGACATAATCAATGTAAATATCACTGGGCTTATCCATAGCGATAAAAACAACTTCCATCGCTTCGGGAACATCAAAATAACTTGCAGCACGAATGGCTTCCATCCGAACCCGCCCATGCTCATCACCCGCCATCTTCTTGAATTTTTCAAGTGGGTCGGAGATGCGATCGCGCCATTGCAAAAGCACCCGAGTTGCACAAGCTCTTGCATTGGGCTCAGTTGAACTAAGCATTCTTTGCAACAAGGCTTCATTAACAATATTGTGCCTTTGATGAATCCAAAGAGCTTCCATCATTTGATGTTCAAAATCGGGATCGGTTTTATCAAGCTTTGCAATCCACTTCGCAAGCTCTGCAACCACTTCTGCAGATTTGCGAGTATCAAGCTCTAACCTAGTGCGATGCCTAACTCGATCTTCCTTGGATTTCAAAAGTTCGAGGAGTTTTGGAATCGGTTCATTGTGAATCGCTGCTGGCTTGGAAAGAGGCCTTCCTTCGTAGGTGACACGGTAAATGCGACCATGGTTTCTATCTCTGCTAGGGTCGCGAAGATTATGCTGCATGTGGCCGATGATTGGGTTCTGCCAATCAAGAAACCAAAGAGCGCCATCAGGTCCGGTTTCGATATCCGAAGGCCTGAAGGAAGGATCCGAGGAAGAAAGAATGGGTTCAAGTTCGGTGCCCTTGAAACTTCCACCATCTTCTTCGATCTTGTATCGCATGATGCCCTGATAACCAATCACATTGGGAACAATGTAGTTGTTTTGAAATTCTTCAGGGAAGTGATTACTAGTGAGGAACTCCGTAGCGGGGCAAGGCCTGGTGCGCTGTTTGTAAACAGTAGGGGCCTGACCATGCTTAGAGGGGAAATTAAGTTTGCCTGAAAAGAGAGCACCATCATAGGGAACAGCACCAGTACCATCGGTGACAATCTGCCTAGCCCAGCGATCAAAGGCATGACCATGGGGATTGGCAAAACCATAAGAGGCATAGACATCGAAAAGTTGTCTGCGTGGGTCGTAGCGAAAAACGCCTGCGTTGGCGCATCTTCGGGGTGGGCCGTAAGGGCTTTCAACCTGAGTATGATGGAAGGTTCCTTCTTGGAAATAAAGCCCGCCACCTGGTTCATAGGCAAAGCTGCTTAATGCATGATGAGTATCGGCAGAATCGATACCATGCAAAACGCGTTCACGAACATCAGCAACGTCATCGCCATCGGTATCTTTAAGGAACAAGAGATCGGGTTGATGGCCAACAAGAAGGCCACCGTTCCAGAATTCGAGGCCGGTAGGAACATGAAGCCTGTCTGCAAAGACTTTGGATTTGTCTGCTTTGCCATCGCCATCGGTATCTTCGAAGATAAGAATTTTATCATTCATTTCTTCTTTGGGTTTCCAATGGGGATAAGAGGGCATTACAGCAACCCAAAGGCGCCCCTTAGGATCAAAAGCCATCTGCACAGGCTTTGCAAGATCAGGGAATTCTTTTTCAGATGCGAAGAGTTCGACCTTTAGGCCTTTGCCAATCGTCATCTTGGAAATAGCATCTTTGCCATCGAGGAAAATGTGCTTACCTCCGGCAAGAGGGCCGGGCTTATTGGTGACAACTTCAAGGAAGGGCGCAGTGTTGGAATCATCATTGGGAAGCACTTTGCCATTGGCAGCAGCACTGATTTTCTTATCACGATTAGCAGTGATCTCATCAAGGATTTGCATTTCCCTTGCCATCACCACTCTGTTGGTCTGGCCTGCAACGAAGCGAAGATCGGCACGCCCACCATAAATGGAATACCCATCTACAGTGCGATAGCGATTGAACCAATGAAAATCCTTCTCAAGCACCGAAGCGCGCAGTTTATCCAAAAAGATTGGGTTTTTTTGAACATCATTCTGAAAGAGTTGCTTCTCAATGATCTGAGCAACCAACTTATCACCAAACTCGTTCAGATGAATACCATTGATCGTGAGGGGCTTTTCTGAGACAGAATAAAGATTGAGAGTCGTGGTGAATAAATCAACAAAGAAAACCTTGTTGGCTGCAGCAACCTTTGCCATGGCTTTGGTGTAAAGATCGATGCGCTTGTTATTTGCAATTCCATCGGGGAGGTTTGGATCTTTGATATTTTCATGAGCGATAGGAGAGAAGAGAACGATGCGTGGGTTGTTTTTACCATCGTACTTTTTAGAAAGGGTTTCTTTAAGAAAAGAATCGAGGTCTTTTTCAAACTTGGGAAGGCCTTCTTCGCCCGCAAAGGATTCGTTGTAACCGAAAAAAGCAAAGATGACATTGGCGTTGGTCTGCTTGAGCCAATCTTCAGGCGAGCCAAACCCTGAAGATCTTAATCTTAAAGTAAGTTCATCTCCTGAAAACCCGAGGTTACGGAAAGAAAGTTCATGCCCGGGTAGCCGAGAATGAATCAAAGTTTCCATCCAACCATGATGCTGCATGCGCTCAGCAAGGGTGTTGCCCAAAATGCTGACATGATCACCTTTTTGGAAAGGAAAGGGCTGTGCGTTAGCATTCGAAAAAGAAAGCAAAAGTAGTGCGATAGAAAGAAAGCGCAGCATGGGAGAATGCCTCTAGTTGAAACAAAGGAAGGAAAAAACCGAATCATTGAAACTACAATAGTTTAAGTTATTGCACTAGAAAATGTAATCAGAAAAGAGGCACTAAGACAATAAAAATACACAAGGGCCTCGCAATACATTGTTTGCAAGGCCCGAGATTATTAAGCTTTTCAAGTATTACCAAGCAGGGTTGCTAAAGGCCCAACTGCTTATTCAACATTTTAACGAATTCAGCTTCAGGGCGAACGCCAACGGTGCGATCAACCGGATCTGCACCACCCATGAAAACAAGAATTGCAGGAATGGAGTTGATTCCATATCGAATAGCGATTTCTTGGCTTTCATCGGTATTAAGCTTACCCACCTTGGCTTTACCAGCGAACTGATCAGCAATTTTATCGATTGTGGGCCCAAGAGCTCTACAAGGACCGCACCAAGCAGCCCAAAAATCAACCAAAACAGGAACTTTGCTGTTTACAACTTCAGCTTCCCAATTTTCAGTCGTCAAGTTAATTACATTTGCATTTGCCATGATTCATTTACCTTTCAAATCGTAAAACCCTAAACCAATTAGCGCATGATTGAGAAAAAATAAAGATCTACTCTCAATATTATAGGTTATGAATAACCCTGATGATCGGCAGGGCCGAGATCTTCAAGTTCATCCTCAACATCAGGAATATATCTGCCCGAAGGCAAAGTGCCAGGGGCATTACCATTGGTAGGCCCTGAGCCTGAACTTTCATTTCTAAGATTTTCGAATTTGTTAAATAACGGGCGTAAATCGATCACATGATTGACCGAACCCTTAAGATCGCTGCTGACATTCTGCTCGATTGCAGCTAGTTCAACGCGAACTCCTTTTTTACGCAGTGTCAAAGCAAGGTGGCCAAAATCAGGATCTGCGGTGACTATCATCAAAACCTGAGGTTTAAATTCACCACAAAGTTCCATTCCATCCACCGCCATCATCAGGTTGATGCTAGCCTTGTAATACCCATCGCCGGTAGGCGCACCATCCCGGGTCATCACCATGAATCCATGGGTTTTTAACCAATGGCAAAAGCGAAGTTTTTTAGAGCGTTGCTCCTGATATTCAGCATGGCTAGAAGGAGGAAGGCCGACATAAACAGCGGCTTCACCAAACCTGCCCATGGATTCATCGATGAGAAATTTGCGAATTGCAAGCCAGTCAAGACTACGATTGCAAGCCCTTGCAGCAGCAAGGAGAGCGGATTCATCGATTAGTGCCAAGGTTCTGGTGGTTGGAAGAACTGAATCATACTGGGAGGGAGAGTGCATGACATAAATCCTGTTTTATAAAGCGGTCTTGTTCAATAATGTTGATTCATCAAATTAACAAAGGACCAATTTTCAATAATATAGAGGTAAGGTAACTTACATTCTTTTAAGGTCTAGAATTAACTTACCTAATTTTAACAGAGATTCTAGTAAATTTGG
>CAMDHK010000236.1 GCA_945897965.1 Candidatus Kuenenia stuttgartensis
AATGCTAGACTTTTTACCATGGCTTGGGGAACAAATGGACAGAATTATTCGTAAGAATCAAAAAATATTTGATTGTCTATTGTTCTTCTTATTAATCTGTGGAGGAATTACTATCTTCATTATGCCAATATATGCTGTTGTATTTGATGGCCACGACTGGTCTATTTTATGGCTTTGTATTCCAGGTTGCGGGTTGACATGGGTTGCCGCTGTGATTTTTATTATCGCTTTAAAAGATATGATAGGAAGCAAGCAGGAGAAAATGTTTACAGACGCAATGGGTGATTCCAAGGCTGTTTTTGAAGAGGCTGAGAGTGAGGCTAGGGTCATTTATGATAAAGCTATAGCTGAGGCTAATGCTGTTTTTGAAAAGGCTGAGAGTGAGGATGATTCTAAGGCTGTTTTTGAAAAGGCTGAGAGTGAGGCTAGGGTCATTTATGATAAAGCTGTAGCTGAGGCTGAGCTTAGGGCTAGGGCTGTTTATGCCAAGGCTGATGAGAATAAAGGCAAGTAAGCCTGCACTTAAAAGCCCCAAAGTCTGTACATGATTCCAAGGCTTATTCACACAGGTTGCATGGTTGTCGAGCTGCCAACAGCCCCGATAACTTGAAATAGATTTCGAAATAATTAGTTTGTAATTTCTTGGCGACCCAATGTACCGCCATATCCCTATTAGCAGTCTGGCCCCAACCCTTCGGGCAGTAGGTCAACCAATCCGCCAATCTGCTTGCATCAGTCAATCCTTCGACAAGTAAATTATTTATCCCTCGCCAAACGCAACCTTGTGAAGTTGATCGGAACGGATGGTTTAAAGATGTTTTGGTTGGAAGACCGAGCAAGCGAAACATATCCGTGGTAAGAATAATTTTTCTTCGTTAAAAGAAACCCATCACCACCAAATTATATTTACTGGAATCAATAAATAAGCAATCCCCAGCATCACAATTCAATGTTGTTCTGTTTGGATTGCATCGGGAAAGATTAATAAAAGAATCAAGCCGCACAGAACTGGCTGCGCGGCTTGATGAATTAAGGTACAAGCATTAAAAATTTAATCGTGACCACCATCACTATTCCTAATATTCTTTTCATGTCACACCTCAGGGGATAAAGCTAAACCATAAAATAATCCAGCTTCAGAATTTTTTTAAGTATCTTCGTTTGAATCGATCACATCTAATCTGACCACATAACTGATATAACCCGGTATTACTCAGATTTCGGGGCAAGCCAGCGGACTGCATTCTCTAAAAGTTGAAGCACCGTTTTCTCTTTGAACACAGCGTAAGTCTCGTGCCCAGGGCGGAAGTAAAATACCCGACCCTTTCCTAGATTCCAAACCATGCCACTGCGAAACCAATTGCCACTCGCCCAACGCTCTTCCAGCACGACTTCGTCTGGTTCAGGCACATGAAAAGGCTCGGCATACATTTCCGTTTGCGGAATTTCAAATGTCGCAGGAAGCCCCTTCGCGATCGGATGGTCAGGCTTGAGAATCCGAATCTGGCTCGGCTTGCCATCCGCACGATACGCAGGGAAACAACAGTTCGGCTTGTACACCGTTGCTTTCTCGGTGCCATCCGGAAACTTGCGCAAATCAATGTAAGGCGTAAGTCTATCCCCGGCACTCGGAACCGTATAACGCTTGGGTGGATTGGCATAAGTGATTTCAACATTCGCACCATTGCGTTTCAACAATTTCTCAGCATCAAGCTTGGTGCGCTCGTGCATCGCCTCTACGAAAGGCGTAGACCAATGCGCAGAATGCAGCGCAATTAATGATAGCGTTCCATCTTTGATTCGCTGGATCAGCGGCTTGGCCATCTCGGGTGTAATCTCGGCCTGCCTAGCATGACCCCACCAAATAAGAACATCGCAACCGCGCATATGCACAGGCGAAAGCCCCTTCTCATCTTCATCGATGGTCACAGATTTTACTGCAAGGCCAGGCAGGTTCTTGAGGTGGTTGGCGATCTGGTTTCCCAAAAAATTATCGTATGCTTCTTTCTGCTTCGGCTGGCGTTCATCCCATACCACGACATTAATAAGTTTTGGATCGGCTGCATTAACAGAAACAGGAAGAAGCAATCCTGCGGTAGATGCCTTAATGAATTCTCGACGGGTATTGTTCACAGTCATGGCATATTCCTTTTTGAAAGTTGCAAGGTAAGTACTATTCCAATTTCCCACTTTTGTATTAAGAGTTTCTTTGTGCGCTAAGATGAACACTGGCGCTGGCATGCAGGCAAATAGCTGCAGCTGCAGCTACATTTAAAGATTCTTCCCCGCCTGGTTGAGCAATGCGAACGCAATGTTTCGCACTTAAAAGCAGAGATTCTGATAAGCCCTGCCCTTCATGACCAAGCAGCCAGGCGCAAGGATGAGGCCAGTCTGAAGATTGCATCCACTCATGCAAAAAAGGGCCTTGATGGGAACTGGTTGCAATGCGAGGAACAACCAAGGCATCAAGATCAGATTCGGATAATCCCTCAAGTAATTGAAGGCCGAAATGTGCACCCATGCCAGAGCGTAAAACTTTGGGCGACCAGAGCGCAGCGGTTCCCTTTAATGCCAACACTTGCTTAACACCAAACGCTGCAGCACTGCGCAATATTGAACCCACATTACCTGCATCTTGCAAACGATCCAGTACCACGGTTAACACGGCAGGCTCTATGGGTTTTTGTTCTGGTAGTTCCAACAAAAAACCCATATGCGAAGGCGACTCTAAACCGCTGATGGAAGAAAATAAAGCATCGGGCAAAAGGGTAATCACGGGTGCGCATTTCAACCAGAGTTTGCTTTGCGATTCCCAAAGGCTTTCGGAAAAAAAAGCCTGTGTCACTCTTTGCCCACGCGACAAAGCAGCACTGCATAAATGATCGCCCTCCAGCCAAAAATGTCCGTGCGTTCGATAAAAATTACTTTGACTAGAAAGCTGACGCAATCGCTTGATCATCGGGTTTTCGCGCGAAGTAATACGCTGAATAGGCGGCGTTGTCATTTAAAACCCTGCATCAATGCATTGGCCATGAATTTGATAACCATCCAACATGTATGTTTCCCTAGGCTTATGTCTTGCAATGGATGATTATACGATTCAAAGACTGCACCGAAACACTTTTCGGCACATAATCTACATGTTTTACAAGTTAGATTAAAAGAATTATCCAGAGGTGTATTTATTTTGTCTTCGCCAAACGAAATCCCATGGCATCATACCGAAGATCTGGGGTGCGTAAATGAATCCTGCCAAAAGATAAAGCAGAAGCATCATCCGTAAGAAAACCACCACCACGCAGAACACGATAAGTACCTGTTTCTGGCCCCTTCGGATCAATCACCGATTTCTTGGGGTACGCTGCATACCAATCTTCGCACCACTCCCATACATTGCCATGCGTATCGTAAAGGCCAAAAGCATTAGGGAAGTAACTTCCTACCTTCATGGGTTTACCCACTTTTGAATCATTATAATTTGCATCACTAGGTGTAATTTTATCACCAAATGAATAGGCAGTTGTTGTTCCCGCCCTGCATGCATTTTCCCACTCAGCCTCGGTTGGAAGCCTATAGCCACCAGCCGTCTTTGCATTTAACTTCTTGATAAATTCCTGAGAATCAAACCAAGAAACATTAATGGCAGGTAAGTTTGCGCCTTTGTAAACGCTAAGATTTTCGCAGCCAAGTGCGATCCATTGTTCCTGCGTTACTTCATACTTGCCCATGTAATAGGGTTTGGTAAGCGTAACTTCATGTTCTTGACCTGGGGGCCCCATCTGAAATTTCCCCGCGGGGATTAACACCATATCTTTTTCTAAAGCCACAATAATAGCTTCCGCTTCCTTGGCAGTAACTTCTATCTTTACTGGTTCTTTCTTTGATTGCTGTGGGGCTTCGTATGAACAGCCCACTAACCCAAGCACCATTATGATTACAATTCCAAAGCGGTTTTTCATTTCATCCCTTTAAGACATAACTCGCAAAGTTATTCATTTATAAGATTCATATTAAGCGAGCGAACTGAAGCCATAATCATAACGCATAATACATAACCAAGGCAACCCAAGTTAATGATTGATATTTAAGTTAATAATAAAAAAACTCTCATCGCTTTGCAAAAAGAGTAAAGCGATAAGAGTTTTCTAGTAACACAAAAGCCAAAGAAATGGTTATCAAGAAAGCATGTTATAAAGAACCCTCATGATATCGGAGGTGCTAATAACACCTACTAAAAGTCCATCGTGATTGACCACATATAATTGGTGGACATCTAACTCGAGCATTTTTTTAATGATATCTGGAAGCTTTGTATTGGGGGAAAGCCCAAAAATAGCGTTAGTCATGATATCTTCCACCTTGGTGGTATCTACCTCTTCGACACTAAATCCCTCGGGAAGCGATTTACGAGAACAACAACTATCTTCATGACTAGGATGCGTACCCTTATCAAGATCATGGCGTAAAAGATCGGTAACACTAATCACGCCAACGGGCCTGCCTGCTGCATCAATCACAGGTGCTGCATGGAAACCCCGCAGGGTGAAAAATTCTAAAGCCTCGGGGATAGAAGCTTCAGCCAGAAGGGAAATCGGGGGCTGCGCCATCAAATCCGAAGCAGTAAGGTCGGAGAGGCATTCTCGCGCAAGATTTTCAGCCAAGACTTTAATTCTCATGATAAATACCCCTTAAAGAAAAGAACCTTTAGGAAAAGTGTGGAACTAAAACAAGTATATACTTCCCCAAGACAGATATCAAGATAGATTTATATTATTTTAACTTCCATCCATATATTTTTTCTCTTTTCCTTGAAGTCCGTCGCTCACGCTTCTACTAATTCTTCTGCTTGTTTCCGTGTCTCTGCTTCTGCTTGTTTCCGTGTTTTTCCGTGTCATTCCGTGGCAAATTCTTCTGCCTCTGCTTCCGCTTCTTTCCCAACCGTCGCTCACGCTTCCGGCTCTGACCTAATAATTCTTCTGCTGTTTCCTGCGGTGGTCTCCGTCAACCGTCGCTCACGCTTCCGGCTCTGACCTAATAATTCTGCTGCTTGTTTCCGTGTTTTTCCGTGTCATTCCGTGGCTAATTCTTCTGCCTCTGCTTCCGCTTCTTTCCCAACCGTCGCTCACGCTTCCGGCTCTGACCTAATAATTCTGCTGCTGTTTCCGTGGCTAATCTTCTGCTGCTGATTCTGCTTTTTCCGTGTCTCTGCTTCTGCTTATTCCGTGTTTTTCCGTGTCATTCCGTCGCTAATTCTTCTGCTGCTGCTGCTTCCGTGGCTAATTCTTCTGCCCTTCCAGAACGCAACCAATAATTCTTCGACAAAATTGCCCTGCCAACCTGCACCTACTCCTTCCTTTCGGTTAGTGTACAGAAATACACCTAAGGAGCCCAACCATGGTTACAGCAGATTCCTCCCTTTGCATTCATTGCGAACTATTACCCAAACACGATTCTTCTCTTTTATGCGCCCGCTGCAAATCCATGGCGGGCATTCGCAGGTTATACCTCCGCAGGCGCGGCTGGACTCCCCATTGGGATGCCCACCTACTTCTCCTTTCTCAAAAAGCAAAACTCCAAAAGACTCTTTTCACCATCTGATTTATCCTCTACTTTAGAAAGCCACACCTATGATGAAGCTACACCAAGATAATTCCAACCCAGACACCAACATCTTCTGGAACACCAAACCACTTCCCAAAGTAACTGATTTATTTTCAGGTGAGATCGATCCCCTTACCACCGTTCGCTGCCCTGTTTGCAGTTTTCCCCTAATCGCAATCATGCGCAGGCATGGCCCCAGATTTTCTTGTGGCTGCAAAGGCTACGAACGCTAAATAGAAACTTTACCTTTTATCAAAAACTCACCTGCACCCATCGCACTTAATCGATCTACATTAAAAAAATCTACTCAACCAGAGGAATCGAAAATGCCACAAGCACACGGCCCCTTCAACATTCCACTACCCGATCACCTCGCCTATCGATTAGAAGCCATTGTAAAATCTCTGCCCAGAGATCCCATCTACACCCTCAAACGCACATCCCTTGCAACCAAGGTTTCACCCAATCAATCATTGGATGCCGCCAACACACAAAGATCCGATGTTTCTTGGATCAGTGAAGAATCGATCGATCGGAGCGGCGACATCGTTCTCGCCAACGGCATGGACGATTCGCTTTTTGGTGCCAACCCCGTGGTGACGCTCAACCACAATTACGAGTTGGCACCGGTGGGCCTTTC
>CAMDHK010000237.1 GCA_945897965.1 Candidatus Kuenenia stuttgartensis
GATGCTGCCTCTACCTTACGCATGAATGATGATGCCATTATTATTCTTGATCCGGTTAATAGACCTGTAATTGATGCTGCACTTTCAAAGGGTATCAAAAACTGGATTGGTGGTAATTGCACGGTATCGTTGATGCTAATGGGGTTGGCGGGGCTTTTTAAAGCCAACCTTATTGAGTGGGTTAGTGCAATGACTTATCAGGCTGCTTCTGGTGCAGGCGCACAGAATATGCGAGAGCTGCTGTTGCAAATGGGGGTGTTACATGATGCTGTCAAGCATGAGCTTGCAGATCCGGCATCTGCAATCCTCGAAATTGATCGCAAGGTTGCAAGCGTGCTTAGCTCTGCGCAAATCCCCACGAAGAATTTCAGGGGAGTTCCTCTTGCGGGCAGTTTGATTCCTTGGATTGATGTCCCACATGAAAACGGGCAATCCAAAGAAGAGTGGAAGGGCGGTGCAGAGTGCAACAAGATTTTAGGCTTGCCTGCTTTTCGTACACCAGGTGCCATTCCCATCGATGGTATTTGCGTTCGTATTAGCTCTATGCGTTGCCATTCGCAAGGTTTGACTATCAAGCTGAAAAAGAATATTCCTCTGGAAGAAATTAATGCAATTATCGCTTCGGGAAATTCTTGGGTCAAAGTGGTTCCCAACGAAAGGGAAGCTTCTGAAAAAGAATTAACCCCTGCAGCGGTTACAGGAACCTTGAGCGTCCCTATTGGCCGATTGCACAAACTTGCCATGGGGCCAGAATATTTGGGTGCATTTACTTGTGGCGATCAGTTGTTATGGGGTGCTGCAGAGCCGTTGCGCAGAATGCTTCGTATCATCCTTGAAAAATAAGCTCATCCTTGCAGAAGATTCAGGCTGCCTAGGGAGTAGGTATAAAAGAGGCAGATGATCAATTCTCCCAAAGCTACTGCGAGGATGAATCTTAAAAAATTCATGCGAACGGTGCCCGCTAGGTAGCAGACAAGATCTGTGGGTGCGAGTGGGAAGAACGACCACAAGACGATGAATAAAAACCCCCAAGGGCTGTTGATTTTAGTGGTGATCGATAGCATTTTTTCAGGAGCAATCTTTTCAAAATAACTATCAAATCCAAGAAATTCAGAAAGAAAGTAGATGAGTGTTGCGGAAAATAATATTCCGCCAAGGCTGATGAGCAGCACAATGATTTTATTCTCCGGAAATAGCAATACTCCTGCGATTACAAAAGGGGTACTGGGCATCAGGGTAAAGCCGCGCAGAAAACTTATTATAAAATAGGCCAGCAATAAGTGGCCTTCAAACCGTCTAATAAATTCAGTGATGTGCTTTGGGGTAAAATCGTCGGTGTGCGAAAAATAGTAACCAAGACAGCCTATCAGGAAGATAAACCAACCCAACAGAAAGATTTTTTTCCCTAGATTCATTGTCACAATTACCCTGTGCAGAGTTTTGATAACATCATTTAACTATGGGAGGTTGGTAATTGAAACTCTAAACTTAAAAGGAAATTGTGCCCTGCATGATTGCTTAGGGAAAAAAAAGGCGGGCCTCATGAGGTTTCGATGGGTTAAAAGATTAAAGCGATTCAATAAAAAGAGCCCGGGATTTTAAATTCCCGGACTTTTTTAAATCTGAACAATCGTCTTCTTACTTCTTAGCGCCTTTTGCAGCAGGTGCAGCCTTGGCAGGAGCAGCTTTTGCAGCGGGAGCGGCTTTTGCAGCAGGTGCAGCCTTGGCAGGAGCGGCTTTTGCAGCAGGTGCAGCCTTGGCAGCAGGAGCGGCTTTGCCAGCAGGTGCAGCTTCAATTTTCTTCTTGGATACTTTGGGGCCCTTTTTCTTGACTTCCATAATTGCTGGAGGAATCCCAAGTTTTGTATCATACGCTTTCAGTAATTTGGCTTTGCGTAGCTTAGTGCGTTTTTTCCAAGCAGTTGTTCTGGGTCTTGAGGCTGGCATGATTCATCTCCTTTTGTTTACTTACGATGCTTTCAAACATCGACTTATCTTTGCTTACAGTAGCTTTTTATAGCAATTTGAGACTTTTCGGGTAAGACAGCTTTTGCAAGGAACCCAGTTTTCATCGTATTTCATTGTAATTTTCGCTTTTATGCAGCTTTTTATGGCCCAAGCTTTTCTCTTTTTTTACCTCTTGTTCAATATTTTTTACCCTTCCTTAACTTCTTTTGTGTAATTTATGACCATGGTGATGTCCTCTTTTTGTCTTCTACATTTTTGCCAAACTATTGAGAATTATTATGAAATTATCAACTTTTGCATTTGCTTGCTGTACATTTTTTTTAGTGGGCGCTCCTCTTCATGCTGCCAAATCTCCGAACATTATTCTTTTCCTCGCAGATGATCTTGGGTGGGGAGATCTTGCCTGCTTTGGTAATAAACTTTGCAAAACCCCAAACCTTGATGCCTTTGCAATGCAAGGCGCAAAATTTACCCAGTGCTATAGTGCAGGCGCTGTTTGCTCCCCTTCCCGTTCTGCTTTATTGACTGGCCGCACTCCTTATCGCAATGGTGTCTTCACTTGGATTCCCGAAAATCGCGAAATCCATCTCCGTAAAAGTGAACTTGCACTTCCACTTCTACTTAAACAAGTTGGATACACCACATGCCATGTGGGCAAATGGCACCTCAATGGGCATTTCAACAAACCCACTCAGCCACAACCTAACGATCATGGTTATGATCATTGGTTAGCCACCCAAAATAACGCAGGCCCTAGCCATGCCTTCCCTGTTAATTTTGTTCGAAATGGGCAGCCCGTTACCATGACTGATGATCACTCTGCACCTTTTATTGTAAAAGAGGCCATTGATTGGTTGGGTAACAAGCGGGATAAAGACAAGCCTTTTTTCTTGGCGGTTTGGAGCCATGAACCTCATTACCCGATTGCTGCTGCAGATCGATATAAAAAAATGTACGAGGGAATTGAAGATAAGGTGCAGCTTGAATACCTTGCCGATGTAACCCAGATGGATGATGCTTTTGGAAAATTGATGAAATCATTGGATGACATGAAGCTTGCGGAAAACACATTGGTATTTTTCACTTCCGATAACGGCCCCGAAGGCGATGGAATCAAATCCCCGGGCAGAGGCACCACCGGCGGGTTGCGTGGTAGAAAGCGTGCGGTTTACGAAGGTGGCATACGGGTTCCAGGAATTGTTCGTTGGCCTGGCCATGTGAATGCCAACATTACCTGTGATGTTCCAGTTATTGGCTCCGATTTCTTTGCCATGGCTTGTAATGTTAGTGGCGCAAAGCTTCCTCAAGATCGCACCATCGATGGCGGTAATCTCCTCGATGCAGTAACAAAGTCTGAAGTTAAAAGGGCGAAGCCTTTGTATTGGCACTGTGATATTGCGCCTGGGGTGATGAAAATTGCAATGAGGCAGGGAGATTGGAAAATCATCGCTAACGAAGAGATGACCAAATTTGAACTTTATAATCTCAAAGAAGATCCTAGTGAAAAAGAAATGGTCAATGAAAAGCAGCAGCCAAAACTTTTAGAGATGACGATGGAAATTAAAAAGCTGACCAAGGAAATCGAAGCTGAAGGCCCCGACTGGTGGAAAAACTATAACAAAGGTGGCGAAAAGAAGGCCAACAAGAAAAAGGATTCATGATGCAAAGATCTTGCTTTCTATTTTTGTTCAGTTTCCTTTGTTGTGATCCACTTAGTGCACAACAATTAAAATTACCGGAAGGATTCATGCTGAAACTCAGCGAAGAACAAGCCACAAAATTCGCAGGCCTAGCACTTAAAAACATTCACCGGGAATACCCCAATAAACCGGGTAATGTTCTTGAAGGCCCCAAGGATATTCTTAGCCCTAAACAACTTTATCCTGCATTCCATGGTTGCTATGACTGGCACAGTTCGGTTCATGGCCATTGGATGCTGGTGAAGATATTAAAGGAGTTTCCTCAATTAAAAGAAGCAGCGGAAATACGAAAAGCTTTGGCAAAGAATATCACCAAAGAAAACTTGTTAGCAGAAGCTGCGTTCTTTCTGAAACCTGAAAGCAAATCTTTCGAAAGACCTTATGGTTGGTCATGGTTTTTAAAACTTACTTTGGAACTTCGCTCTTGGGAAGATCCTCTGGGAAAAGAACTGGCACAGCATCTGAAACCGCTCGAAGAAATCATAGTCGGGCGCTATATTCAATATTTTCCCAAGCAAACTTATCCTATTCGTAGTGGCGTGCATTCAAACACGGCTTTTGGATTGACGTACGCTCTTGATTATTCGAGGCAGATGGAAAACAAGGAACTCGAGCAATTGATAATAAAGCGGGCTCGGGATTATTATCTTAAAGATGAAATGATTCCTGCAAAGTGGGAACCCGATGGTGCTGATTTCTTTTCTCCAAGTCTGATGGAAGCTGATTTAATGCGGAGAATTCTGCCTCAAAAAGAGTTCTCAATTTGGCTTGATAAATTTTATCCTAATTTGTTGCAAAATGAACCTGCCAGCCTTTTTAGTCCTGCTATTGTTTCTGATCGTACAGACCCGCAGATTGTTCATCTTGATGGTTTAAACCTTAGTAGGGCATGGTGTATGAAAAATATTGGACTCGCACTTTCAGAGGGTGATCCCAGACGAATGATTTTTTTGCATAGCGCAGGGAAACATGCAGAAGCTTCCCTTGGGCATATTAGTAGTGGAGATTACGCTGGCGAACACTGGCTAGCATCATTTGCAGTCAATTTATTATGCAAGTAGCGATAAGATTCAAGAATTAATTCTTTCATTTAGCGACTAGGTGTTATTTTACATTACAGATAGAAGCTTTATGATTTAGATAATGAAATAGGAACTCATGAAAATACCGTTGTTGAGTAAGTACCGTCTTAGAACCGCACTGTTGATTAGTTTTATTGGTCTGACTTTGTTTTCAGGCCTGACAATCACTTTGTTAAGTCTTAGGCTTTCTTATACGGCCCGGGTTGATTACACCCAAGAGGTAGGGCATTTGCTTACGCAAGCAGTCACTCTCAAGGTGGAAAATTTTCTTCAAGATGTTGAAGATGTCATCGAGGCTACATATCGTTTTTCATTTAAAATTGAAAATGGTAAGGTAAATTATTCATTGATTTTAAATAATTTGGCGCATAGCCTAATTGTAAATCATAATCTTGGTACTGCAATTTATACGGAAGAAAAAACAGGATATACACTTAGGCTTTCGTTGGATGAAAAACCTGGATTCAAATATGATACAAGAAGCCCTTCCAGATTTAGTCAAAGTTCGCTTTATTCAGAAAAAGATATTATTATTCAGGAAACAATCCTAAACCCTTCAGGCACCTTTACTTTAAAAACTTATTCTTTTCCTGATTTTCCAAATAAACCTTTGTCGGTGGATGAAAACGGTGGATATGACTACCGAAAGAGGCCCTTTTATGTTCAGGGAAAAGGTCAACCTCTTTTAAAAAAAGGGGAATGGACTAATTGCTTTACCTTTTCGAAAAATTTTAAGGCAATCAGAACGGGTTTATTTTATTCGACAGGCCTAGAAGATGACAAAGGTGAATTATTTGCGGTTTTGTCAATGGGTATCAGTACGGAATGGATTAGTGATTATCTTAATGAAACAATGCAGGAAATATATAAAAGAGGGATCAGTGGTTTTATTTTTGAAAGACTTCCAGATAGCACGAAAATAATTTTAGCCCACTCCCGCAAAGAAAATGTTTTTCCAAAAGATTCGGATGGGGATACTATTTATTATTCCCTGCCAAAAGATATGAAAGATCGTGCAATAGAGAAAATGATCTTGTCGGTTCCTGATTCTGTTTTGGATGGTTTAGAATTACATGGTGATTTCGAAAAATTGTTTCACTTTGATGTTGATGGGTCTGATTATGTTGGCATTATTAAAACGGTTTTAGCTGGAACTTCCCCTGATTGGTATGTGTGCCTTTATGTCCCTCAGAACGTATTGTTTGCGAATGCTTACTGGCATTTTTATTTGGCCATTGGAATCTTGGCTTCGGTGATGGTTATCAGTGTTATTCTTTCGTTGGTACTGGCACGGTCAGCATCTAGACCTATTGAAAGTTTAGTTCTACTCTCGCAGAAAATTGGAAAGCTTGATTTTACCCATAAAGTTCGTGCTGATTCAAAAATCATAGAGATTAAGAATTTGGCTCATTCCATGAATCTAATGCAAATTGGGCTTCAAGCTTTTACGCAGTATCTGCCCAAGGATGTGCTTAAAAGTTT
>CAMDHK010000238.1 GCA_945897965.1 Candidatus Kuenenia stuttgartensis
AAAAATTCCCCCCGCAACGAATTCTTTTATGTCAATGATGATGGCCATATTGTTGCTATCCGTTTCAACGATTGGAAAGCTGTATTCCTAGAAAACCGCGGGCAGGCATTCGGGGTATGGCGTGAACCTTTTATCGAACTTCGAGTTCCACTATTGTTTCATTTAAGGCGTGATCCTTTCGAAAAAGCACAGCATAACTCCAACACCTACAATGATTGGTTTTTAGATAGGCCATTTGTTGTCGTTCCTTTGCAGCAAATTGCAGCAAAGTTTTTGATGAGCATGAAAGAGTATCCACCTAGCCAAACCCCGGGATCTTTCAACCTCGATAAGATCCAAAAATTGATCGATGCTGCTGGTTCGGGTGGCAAATAATCGTATTCAAAAACTCTGATGGCATCTCGAGGTGAAAATGTCCAGCAAGCATCAGGGTTCGAGCAAGCCAATTAATGGCGTTCAAGAATCTCCAAAACTCAAAAAGGGTTGGCTAAGATTCGTATACTTCGCCGCCCTTATCGCAATCGGATTCGGTATCGCCTTTGCAACAACTTCGTTGCTTAATCGTTCCCAAAAAGCTTCCCCCAAATCATACTCAGGAATGATTTGGATTCCTCCGGGAGAGTTTCTAATGGGAACCTCCGAAGACACCCCAAGCAAGAATGAACAACCAGCCCACCTTGTCAAAATTAAAGGCTTTTGGATTGATGAACACGAGGTAACCAACGAACAGTTTCAAAAATTTGTCGAAGCTACAGGCTACATCACCACTGCCGAAAAAGCCCCTGATTGGGATGAACTAAAAAAGCAACTCCCACCCGGCACACTAAAGCCCGCTGCAGAAAAACTTGTGGCAGGTTCCTTGGTGTTTTCACCACCTATCCATTCCGTGCCTACCGATGATGTTTCCCTTTGGTGGGTTTGGACCCCAGGCGCATGTTGGAAACACCCAGAAGGCCCAGGCAGCAACCTAAACAATAGGCTGGATCACCCTGTGGTGCAGGTATCGTGGGATGATGCAACCGCTTATGCAACATGGGCTGGAAAACGATTACCCACTGAGGCAGAATGGGAATACGCATCCCGTGGCAACCTGCAAGGCAAACGGTTTTCTTGGGGTGACCGCCCTCTTTCCGATGCCGACAAATTAGCAAACATATGGCAGGGCACATTCCCCCACTTGAATACAAAGCTAGATGGGTGGGAAAGAACTTCGCCTGTTAAATCCTTCCCGCCCAACGGGCATGGCCTTCACGATATGGCGGGCAATGTTTGGGAGTGGTGTTCGGATTGGTATCGGGCGGATCAATATCAACAAATGGCAAACAAGCCCAAGGTTGCAAGCCCAGAGGGGCCTGCAAATAGCTGGGACCCAAACGAACCGCATACTCCCAAGCGGGTAACACGAGGTGGTTCCTATCTTTGCCATGCCAGTTATTGCGAAAGTTACCGCAATGCAGCAAGAAGGGGAACTGCGCCAGATACGGGAATGTCGCACCTAGGGTTCCGCTGTGCGCATTCAAAGTAAGAAATATTCAATTCATTAAAATCATGGCGGATTACAAAAAGATTTTGCATGGCATTGCGCTGATAATAATTGCACAAGGAAAACTCTGATTACTTTAGCGAAGCAATCGCATTGTTGATCGCGCTTTAATCAAGCGGAATTAATTTTTATGGTGGTTGTTAAGAGTATCTAAGGGGCGCTCACCAAAAAGGTTCCGATAACTTGAGGCAAATCTGCCAAAGTGCTTGAATCCAAATTGGGAAGCAATGTTTGAAACCGTGCTATTCGAAGGATGGGACTCCTTCAAAATTTTTCTGGCAGCGTGCATCTTGTAAATCATCAGATAGCGTACTGGTGAAATCCCAAAATAATCCATGAAGATTTTTCGGAGCGTACGGCCGGAAACTTTTGCAACCTCGGCAAGGTCTACAACAAAAATTCTGTCAAGCGGTTCGGTTTGCAACTTATTTTGAATACGCGCCATTATCTGGGGTCGATCAATAATGCGTCGGCCTATTCCCATTTGCTCGATCACTGGGGGTTGCAAAGTAATACTTTCATAAATAGCCAGAATTTCTTTTTGGGCTTTTCCATTGCTGATTAAAGCCTTTGGCTGAGCATTCGCATTTCCAGTCAAACCTGAAATCTCTCGAAGTGTCTTCTTAAAATTTAAAATCGTATCCTTCCCAACATGTACCACACCATTGGGTTGATTGGTTTTAGAAATATGGTTTTTTTGAAGAATCAAATTTATTATTTTAATGGGAATAAACAGGTTCAACCAATCATGAACACCGTTGAATGAGATGATGTACTCGGCATCGGGTACGCAAATAAGCACCGAATCAGATAGCATGCTTTTGCCATTTACCTTGCATGAACCATTCAGCGGAATATGAATAAGATTACCATCACCATTAAGTTTACCGCTGGTGATTACCCCGCCACCCACCCAGCCATATTGAAGTCCGAGTTCACCCACGTCCAAGGAATGGGTTTTCCATTCAGGAGTTTTTAAATTGGCAACCATGCCATCAAGTTTAAGAAATTTTATATCGCTTAAAAAATCGTAAAAATCTTTGTACTGAATAATTTGCATATTCTATTACACTTTAAATTTGGTAATGAAGCAAGTAAGCAAACAATCAATAGTCGCCTTTCGAGTTATATATCGGACATTAATTAAAAAAGAAAAGTTGGTTATTGGCAAAAATGCGTTAATGCCAATAGTGGATTGAAACCCCTGTTTTTGCTCTGATTTGTGCCAATAATGGACTTATTTATTCCAATAATGGATCTTTTAGCCTTTGGAAATGTATTACATTTATCTAGGTTTTTAATTAGCCCATTGATTTCAAATAAAGTTGAAGAATTTTATCATGAATGAAGAATTTTCATCATGGATTGAAAAAATCATCGATCAAAGATATCGGATCAAAAGCAAATTAACCAATGGTGGCATGGGAATGGTTTTTCTTGCATTTGATCAACATCTCAACAAAGATGTTGTCATTAAGGTGCCTGTTTTCAAATTTTCCGAACAAAAACACGAAACAGTTTATAGGTTTAATCGCGAGGTTCTGGCACATTCAACTTTGGAACACCCAAACATAGTTCCGATTATTGACAGTGGAATTTATAACGATCGTCCCTTTCTTGTATTGCAATATATAAAGAATGGAACGTTAAGAATGCTTCTAGATTACGCCAAATTAAGGCACGAGCCCTGTTATCTTAATAATCTCAAACTTTGGTTGCCCCAGATTTCTTCAGCATTAGATTTTATTCATTCTAATAATTGGGTTCATCGCGATGTGAAACCCGAAAACATTTTGTTCGACTCAAATTACAACCCTTATTTAACCGACTTTGGTATTTTAAAAAACTTCACGCTCATTAATGAAGAGGCTGTGACCACCTCGCATGGCTCTTTTATTGGTAGCCCCCAATACATGGCGCCTGAGCAACATCTCGGGAAAAAGATTACCGCCAAAACCGATCAATTCGCACTCGCAGTAATCATCTATGAGTGCCTTTCAGGAAAGTTGCCATTTAATGGCAACAATCATGTCGGGATATTACTTGAAATTGTAAAGCAAAAAGCAACCCCCCTTAAAGATCGTGTGGCAAATCTGCCCACCCCTATTTCAGATGCAGTAATCAAAGCGCTTTCAGAGGATCCTGATGACCGATTTGAAAGTTGCAACCAATTATGCACCATCATCATGAATGAACTGCCTTCAAACACCCCTAATAACAAAGCAAACCATGCTAATCATTTTCAATCAAGCAATACCGTTAACATCAATGAAATTTTAAATGCGAAGTTATTATGGCAGGTCAATTTATTTTGTTCTCAACTCATGGAACAGAAAGCCCTTAACAACACCCTTTACACAAGTATGAAAAAAAATCTTTCAGAGCATCTAAAAGCTGAAATCCCCTTGGCATCTATGCTGAACAACTTGCTTGATTTTTTCACCATGAGTGGAACAATCGAAGCCACAAACTACGAAGATATAACCCAAGCTTTAAAGAGACTTATTCCTGAATTAAACACGAATACAAATTGATCCCTCTTAATTTACCGCCAAAAGTTGCTTTAGTTTAATCACAATCAACCAATTCAAATCAGATTTTAAAACAGCTTTAAACCAAATAACTACGCGGGCTTATTATGGTGGCCTAGGGAAGTTGCATCAAACAAGCGCCAACTGGGAGGTCTAGGTAGAGATTTCTGAAAAAACGGATTGTTCTTATTTTGCCTATTTTTTTGCTTATAACGAATCTTTCACCTTTTTGATCAAACCAAACCTGTTTTTTGCCGATAGATACTGATGTGCGCCTTTACTAAGGCGTGCAAAAGGTTTGGTTTTTTTAATTACGGCTATGCTCTGAGGATTTACTATGTTTCATTTTTTATCCAAATGGTTTGCTACTTCAAATTCTAAAGCTATTAAAAATCCTCGCAAAGCCTCTTCTTCACTCAAACTTTTGCCTAAAATTGAATTTCTTGAAGATCGCACAACCCCAGCAAATATTACTTTTGCCTCGGGTGTGCTTACCTTGGATTTTACTAATTCTGATTCCACCAGCGAATCTGTGATTGTTACCAACAATGGTACGACTATTGATGTTTCCGGCGATGCAAACGGTTCGCAGCTTTCATTCGCAATCAATGACGTAAATCAAATCACAGTTCAAGATAGCGGTAGTGGTTCTGCTCAAGCTGCAAAATTTACGGGCTCTTCCGCTTTTAATCTGTCCGGAGGCTTTTCTAGTAAAGGTGTAGAATCCATTGAAGTCAACCAGGAGATTTCTTCAGCAGCATCCGATATCAGCATCGAAACTTCGCAAATGCTCAAGGTTTCTGCAAAATTAACCACTACCACGGGTGACATTTTTCTTAAGAACACCGGCTCTTCTGCAAAAAATGATGCAGGAATCATCATCACGAGTAAGAGTGCAAAAATCAGCACTCAGGGTGGCGATATCATGATTGAAGGATCTGGATCAGGAAGCACAAACAATCTTCATGGTGTTGCAATTGATGAGGGGGCAAAAATCTTTGCAGGGGATGATGGTTCTACTTTTGGTTCCGTCTCGATCATTGGCACCGGAAGCAAATTCGCATCGGGCGATTACAATTTCGGGTTATGGCTTGATGGCATAGGCACCGACATTAATTCTTCTGGGGGCAATGTAACATTGCTTGGCACAGGTGGTGGCACCGCAACTAGCGCTGGAAACTTCGGCCTGGTTGTAACCTCGGGCGCTGTTGTCTCGGCTGGGGGTATTGGCGCAGTTAGCGTAACTGGTGTCGGGAGCGCAAATGTTTTAGGCGGGGGTAATATGGGCCTTAGGGTTGATGGGACTGGCTCGCTTATCACCTCTTCGGGTGGCCAAGTTACTGTAAATGGTACTGGTGGGGGCTCGGGAAATGGTGGCTATAATCATGGCATCCTTGTTGCAAACGGAGGTGCCATTCTTGCTGGGGGTGCGGGCAATGTTTCTGTTTCTGGCCAGGCTGGTATTAATGACACAGGTGGTAATAACTATGGGATTTTGATTTCATCTGCCTCTGCAAAAATTTCGTCTTCCGGTGGAAATGTATCCGTTACTGGCACCGGCGGAGGTTCTGGCGCGGGTGATTATAATTACGGTGTAAAAGTAAGCTCCACTGCCAGCATTACTTCAGCCATCAACGGCAATGTTTCTGTAACAGGCACCGGCGGTGGTAGTAGTTTATCTACTATCGGTTTCAACCTCGGGATTTTTCTTACTGAATCCTCGGCAATTAAATCTTCAGGCACTGGCACACTTTCCATCACTGGCAACGGTGGATTGAATAGTGGTGGCAATTACAACCATGGCATTCTTATTGGCGTTTCTAATCTTGTCCAAGCGGGATCGGGTGGAATTACTATTACAGGAAATAAAACCACCGGCGCTACCAGTTATGGCATCGGCATGGATCAAACCACTTTAGCTACTACGGCGGGAACTGGCGGACAAATCGCTTTCTCTGCAAATGGAATTTATCTTGGGAATACTGCAAAGATTGAAACCACTGGTATTGCAAGCCTTAACTCTTCTGAAAGCATTAGCGGAACAGGGATAGTTGTTGCAAATAATCTTACACTTGCAGCTTCCACCGGCATTTCTATCAACACTCATATTGCAACTCTTGCCGCTGTTTCAAATAC
>CAMDHK010000239.1 GCA_945897965.1 Candidatus Kuenenia stuttgartensis
CGAAGACTATCCTCTTTTGAAAATAATTCAGCATCTTTGATTATTTTGTCAGCTTTGGCCTTGGCTTCATTAATTAACGAATTATTGTCAGCATTTAAACTATTTAACTTGGCACGGTAAAAAACCGTGGCAATGGCATAGCCTATTACACTAAAAACCAATCCACTCAAAAAAATATAAGCAAGTTGTTCAGAAGTCACTTTAACACCTCTATTAATGAAATAAAGGAGGTTTTCGCATAAAAATCAGCGAATAAAAAAAGAAAATGTTATTTATGAAGCAAAAACCCCAAAGAGGCTACGAACCAGATAAACATTATTTTCAAAATTAACCAAATATTTGCAGTTTGTAGAGGTTATTGTCTAAGTCTTCGAAAAATAAAGCTCAAAACAAAAAAAACAACCTGTTACAAAACCCCTTAATCAATATTGGTCTAATTTGTCGTAACTTTTAAACTCGTAGAACCGTTTAACTCTTAAATAATAGGTTAATTAGCACAAAAATTCATTTATGCTTCACAAATTCAGCTACTTCTTTCTTAAAACCCCACAAAACATAAGTCTTTACCACACAATGAATTATTATGCGAAAAGTATGGCTATTTATCCATCATTATTATAAAAAGAAATTAATAAGGTTTACTGATGTAAAAGTGACCAAAGCATTATGAACTATATTTTAATGCTTATTGACATTTTATTTTCTAAAAATAAAATAATTATTTGGTCATTGTGGAGATTATTATGAAGACATATATGGCAAAACCTTCTCAGGAACCTGAGAAACGATGGCTGGTAATTGATGCTGCGGATCAAATTGTAGGCAGATTGGCTGTACAAATTGCTAATTTGTTGCGTGGCAAACATCGTCCTGAATTTACCCATCATCACGATACGGGTGAATTTGTTATTGTTTTGAATGCATCAAAACTTCGGTTTACTGGTAAAAAGATAAATACGAAAGTATATCGCTGGTATACCCACTACCCCGGTGGTTTAAAATCTGCTTCCGCTAAAGATTGGCTTGTAAATCATCCTGATAGAATTATCCGCGAAGCGGTAAAGAGGATGATGCCCAAAACGCCTTTAGCTAGACATCAAATTATCAAGCTTAAAATTTACGCAGGTACTGAGCATCCTCATCAGGCCCAAAAACCTGTTGAATTCAAAGTATAGCATTTAACTGGAGAAGATATCGTGGCTGAAACTAAGTCGAAGAAAACTTTTTATTGGGGCACCGGAAGACGAAAAACTTCGGTTGCTCGTGTAAGAATTTGTGAAGGTACAGGTAATATTTCCATTAATAAAAAAACATTGGAAGTTTACCTCACCGAAGAAAAAGATCGCCAATTCGTTCTTGGGCCAATCATTCTTGCGGATATGGTAAAGCGTCTTGATGTTATCGTAACCACCAAAGGTGGCGGTATTTCTGGGCAAGCTGGTGCCATTAGTCAGGGTGTTGCTAGAGCTCTTAAAGCTATGTTTGGACTTACTGAGGCCGAACAACCAACTGCACCTGAAGAAGAAGGCGCACCTCTAACTTTAGCTAAAAAGCTTAGGGACTCCGGATTCTTAACACGAGACGGCAGAATGAAAGAACGCAAAAAATATGGCCGAAAGGGCGCTCGAAAGAGTTTCCAATTCTCCAAGCGTTAATATTCTTTCTAATCATAAAAGAGCATGGATTTCAAAGATCCGTGCTCTTTCCATTTTTCAATTCGACGAAATATATCGGTACACCTTTGTATTCCAGGATTTATCATCGCATCTGGCATCGGCTCCTGAAACCATTTCAACCAGCGATATAAAGAAACAATTGTTCCTAAAATATCAAGCTTCCTACAAACTAAATAATTAATTTTTGAAGTCTCTGAATAGGCATTTAACGCATTAGTCCACATTAGATAATCATCACCAGCAAAACTTGATATCATCCTAGAAACATCGACTTCTCTGCAATCATTTCGTATAGCACAATAATCTATAAAACCACTAATTTCACTGCCGTTAAATAAAATGTTTTCACGCCTCGCATCACCCCAGCAATATTGAGTTTTAACACTTGGATTTGGGGAAACCATTAAAATGCCAACTTCCTGCTTAATCCATTTCAAAAGTTCTATCAAATTAAAAAGAGGAAGAAATCCAATTGCTGAAAAATTAATTGCTGAGATGGAAAAAGAATTAATCTCAATTTTCCGACATTCCATAGCTGGCATTATCCCAAACCCAGATTGTTCCGAACTAATCGCAATATGAAATCTAGCTAATTTATTGATGCATTGAATCAGATTGAAAATCGAACAATCAGGAATATTTCCTGGGATCCAAGAGGACAGATCCCAGTAAAATCCATCATGATAAACAACTGTTGCATTTTCTTTATTGCGGAAGATTAAAGGGAATAAAACAAACTTATTCATTCGCGTCTGATTAAGGAATGCGTGGGAGTTTTTCAACGAACTTAAAGCAGATGGATCATAAGATTTTAATGCAAAAACACCATCTGAAGAATTGACTTTATATACGACAGAATCACTCAAACCACGGTTTCTGGATAATAAAGAAAAAGGGAAACTAATATCAAATTTGGAAAGAACAATTTCAACAAATTTATCGATCATCAGTCCTGTAATATCACTGGCGTTTCGAAACCACATCAATTTGAGCAGGTTTAGGCATTTCAATACCAGATAACGAAACACTATTAACGGATTGTGCCATACCTTTTAATACATTTAAATTAATGACAAGATTTGGCTTTATACCAAGTACAAGAACTATCAAAAGACAAGCAATTATAGGGAAATAACTAGGTCGGAAGGAAGTGTTAAAAACTCTTGGCCAAATAGCAGGTTTAAAATAAATACCTGACAAGATTCTCAAATAAATCCATGAGCCAACTGCAGCATTTAAAAAAGCGATTATACCTAATAAGAAAAACAAATTGTGGGTGCCCTTGCTGAGAGCATCGTCCCAAGTGTATGGAACGCTGACACAACCAAAAACAATAAAGAATTTAGCAAGAAAACCACCAGTAAAAGGGATACCAATCAAACTAAATAAAAACACAGCAAGACAAATTGCCAATAGTGGGGTTTGAGATCCAATGCCTGCGAGATCGTCCCAATCTTCAATTGGTTTTTCTTTAGTATCCAATACATCAAGAACAGCAAAAATGCCAAAGGTCCCAAAAAAGTAGGCGATTAAATAAAAGAAAGAAGCACCAATTCCATCAAGGCCAGTAGCCAACTCAAGCTTTGGGGCAACGGCAATACCAGCAAGAATATACCCTGAATGGGAAATACTGGAATAAGCCAAAATCCTACGAAGGTTTCTTTGAAGTAGGCCAAGAATGGTACCAATAGTCATTGTAACTGCAGATAAAATCCAGAATAGAACATATATGTTATCAAGAGTTTTTGAGGAACCAGGTAAAGCCCCTTGAGCTAAGGCAAAACCGAAGATACGGACGATAGCTGCAAACCCTGCAACCTTGGAAACTGTTGCAAGCAAAGCGCACATTCGATAAGTGGTACCTTGATATACATCCGGAGCATAAAAATGAAAAGGAACCATGCTAATCTTAAAACCTAGACCCGCAAGAATAGCAAGCATCGGGATAAGAAAAAGCAAACCGGAAGAGTTCTCAAGATCGGCAGAAGGTTTAAATCGATACCCATTACATAAAGCATCAGAAATTGCAGAAATATTTGTAGAACCCACAATGCCATAAAGATAACTAAAACCCAATAGAACCAAACCCGATGAAAAAATTGAAAGGAAGAAATATTTCATTGCTGATTCGGCAGCGAGATCTTTTTTCCCATGCAAATAAAGCAAAACGTAAGTGGGTATGCTGATTAATTCGAGCCCAAGAAAAAGGACAACCAAATCATTTGAAATTCCAACAATTGAACAGCCAGTAACAAGAAACATTATAAGGGCAAAAGTTTCAAAATTATTTTCTGTTTGGCAATCGCGCCAAAAAAGAAGACAAAAGAATAAACCCATACCTAATGAAAAGTGCCTGATAAAATTAGAAGACATGTCTTCTAAGATGTTTATTGAAAACAAAAGAGAAGGATCTATCGAACCATGTTTTTGTGAAAGCAGTAAAAAATATGAAAGCAAGAAGCCTAGGGAACTAATCAAAGCCCACGGAGTGTTTTTTTTAACAAAAGGCCCCAAAAGAAGTATAAAACTTGCAAGCGCAAAAAGCACGATCTCAGGCATCATGTATTGAATATAATCTGGAATTAATAACGATCCTATCATTGATCCACCAATACCAATCTAAAAAATAAGGTGAACACTATTTACCCAATTTACCAACAGGTAACAAGTTATTTGCCTGGAAATTCAGTTTTGCAATCAAATGTATTTCAGGCCGAATAGTATCAATCATTGGTTGAGGATAAATTCCAAGTATGAGGCAAAGTACAGCCATCGGAAACAAGAAGAACTTTTCAATCAAAGTTAGATCAGATACAGATTCTTCTTTTTTAAATGCAGGTTCTGAAAGCTTTCCAAAAAACACTTTCATCACCATCGAAATTAAATACCAAGCTCCAAAAACCATACCTAAACTGCAGATGGAGGCTATAACTTTACCGGTAATATTAGGATTCTTAGACTCAAACATTCCAAATAAACACATAACTTCGCCAACAAATCCATTAAGGCCAGGTAACCCGACACTACACATAACGTAAAAAACAGATATGCCTGACAAAATTTTCAACTTACTTCCAAGGCCTTGAAGATCTTTAAATTTAGTGGTTCCATATCTGTGGCTAAGAATTTCACAAATAAAGAAAAGTGCCCCAACATTTAAACCATGATTAATCATCTGCAGATAACTGCCTGTTAACCCTGTTTCATTTAATGCAAATATACCTAAAAGACAAAACCCAAGGTGACTAAAACTACTGTATGCAAGCATTCGTTTTAAATCATCTTGAGCAATGGCACAAGCTGCCCCGTACAGAATCGCAATCATGGCAAGGACTGAAAATAAATAAGTTCCTAATTCCCAAGCAGGAACGGGAAGTAATGGAACACACAGCCTAAGAAAACCATACGCACCGAGTTTGGCAAGAATCCCACCCAACACAAGAGTAACCCCGGTTGGAGCTTCATAGTAAGCAGTAGGTTGCCAAGTATGAAAAGGGAAAGCAGGAAGCTTAACCAAGAACCCAGTTGCAAGAAGAAGAAAAATCCACTTTTGAGAAGAAGCCCAATAATCCAATCTAGCTTTGTTTTCTTCTAGGTTTGATTTAATTAAAGGGTTCAGCAAATCTTTATCAGCTTGTGCTTCATAAACTTTTTTATTAAGTCCAATCTGGGTATCGTGTGAGGCGGTGATCAATTCAGGAATAGAAAAAGTAATAGGTAAATCGGTGTTATCATCAAGATGGTTCTGATTAAGAGAAGAAACAAGGCCAATAATTCCTAATAAAGTAGCCAAACCGCCAGCCAAAGTGTACACGAACAATTTTTTTGCAGCGTATTGCCTATTAGGCCCTCCCCACATTGCGATTAGAAAAAGAAGAGGGATTAAAGTTAATTCAAAGAAAGCGTAAAAAAGTATCACATCAAAAGAAAGAAAAGCCCCAATGGTTGAGAATTGAAGTAGGAGCATTAAGCCGTAATAAAGGTGAGATTTTTCCCGGATTGAATTCCAAGTCGCGAGGACTGATCCTGCAAATAAAATGCAAGTTAAGGGAAGTAAAAACAGGTTAAGGCCATCAACACCTATAAAAAAACGTATAGCCCCAGCATCGGGCCTGCCTTCTTGGGGGGCTTGAAATCGAATTAAATCAAAAGCAGTAACACTTACATTCAATGGTACAAATGTAAGTTTTTCGTCCACAAAAACAGAATGTTTTTCTAGTAGGGGTAAATAATCCCATGTAAGTTTAAGAGAGATAAAAAGATTCAACAGGAAAAAACCCAAGGCGAGTTTTCGAGCAAACTCATGTCCTGAATTTCTGAGGAAAAGCGTAACTAATCCGCCCGCCAAAGGAACCAATAAAAGAAGTAATACTAATTGACTCATTTTGCACTACATCGATCTTGCTAGGGCTATCAGGAATACAGTTACCGCCAAAATCATCGCAAGGGCATAAAACTGAACCAATCCGTTTTGAATAGG
>CAMDHK010000240.1 GCA_945897965.1 Candidatus Kuenenia stuttgartensis
GTGTCGTTCAGAAGGCTTTTTGCCATTGAAATCTGTTTTGGGTTTCCCTTTCGCACTAGAATTTCTGCTGCGACAGCTCGTTTGTATGGGTTAGGGTCTGTTAATGTTTTTTCGAAGACAGTTCCAGAAGTTGTAAATAAAGCCCTTAATGTAGATTCGCATTCATTGCGCAATATTTCTTCAGCAGCAAATGGAAGGTAAGCAAATAAAACTTCAGACGATTCTGTTTTTACTTCAGATGCAATAACTTTAAGTGCAGAAGAAATAAGGTTTTCAGAGCCTTTCCCTTCTAGCAGTTCGATGCAGTCTTTAAGATTTTTTTCAGATGCAGGGTCTAGTATTTCGCCTGATGCCTTTTTGAGAGTTGAGATTACATAGTCGCCCATGCAGATTAAATCTTTTTTAGCAGCAAGTTTTTCTTCTGGGTTTCCGTTTATAAGTTGGGCAATCAACTTTTCGATATTTGCCTTAGCAGGAATTGATGAAGAACGACCTTTAAATAGTGGAATTAAGGTTTGAGTATTCGCGGGGTTGAATCCTGCGGTTTTAAGTAATTCGCGTTCGGTTGAAAGTTCTTCACTGTAGAGCGGTTGCAGTGAAACCCCAAAGGCCAATCCTAAAAGTATTGGCAGGTATTGTAAGGATGGACGAAACCGGTTGATTGAACTCATGGTAATCGATTAATCAATAGGGTCGGTATTTCACTTTGTTAGCTACCTTTTTAAAGTTTAGACGAAATCGTTGAAGAAATGAAACAAGGAATGGGAGAATAATAAAAAAAGCTTCGGGGATTGTCCCGAAGCTTCGTGTATCGAATTGCGCTTGTTTGATAAATTTTAGGGTAGGAAAACTTCGATTCGGGCTGTTTTTCTTTGTCTTGCTAAAGTGTCTTGGAAAAATTCCTCGCTGCAAAAATCTCTGACTTCGTCTTTAATTTTAGTAAAGTCTGAAAGTTTTCCGTCTTTTCTTTCGTTGACTCTTATCAAGTGGATTCCAATTTCTGTTTCAATAACCTCACTGATTTGCCCGGGCGCCAATTTGAATGCTGCGCTCGCCAAAGGTTCATCCAAGGCATATTTTCTAGGGATTAATCCTAGATTTCCCCCCATAGGGCCAGAAGAATCCTGCGAATATGCTTTGGCAGCACTTGCAAAATCTATTTTATTCATCACTAATTGGTTTCTGACATCTTGCATTTTTGCTTTAAGTTTTGCTGTTTCACTTGGGCTCATTCCAGGGGGAATTCTCATGATAATCAGTGAAACCCCGACCATTGTGCCATCGAAGAAATCTTTGTTGTGAAGAAAATAATTATAAACATTTTCATCTTTGATTTTCGCTGCTGCGAAATTCCCCCACTGCAACTTAAGGCGCATAGTTCGCTTTAATTGAGCTTCGGTTTGTTGGGTTTCGTTGCAGAGGCTTTGAATGGTTTTTCCTTGTTTCTTTAGTTCCGCTGCAAGTTCTGCCATTTTTTGGTCCAAAGCTTGCTCCGGAATTGCTGCAGTATTTTGCCTGATAAATTGCTGCATCAGCAAATCATCAATCAACATTGCCATTGCATCTCGAACCATCTGTTTTCTAGTGTTTTCTGGCACTTGAACTGGGCTTGGACCCATTTGTTTAATGATGCTTTCGAGTTCAGCCCCGCTGATTTGCTCGCCATTGATATTTGCAACCGTTGCAGGAAATTTTTTAGAAGATGGAGATTGGCCTAGGGTCGAGGTTGTTAAAATGGATAATCCCATGCATATAGTGGCTAAACTTGTTTTCCAATTCATACTAAATCTCCATATTACCAATAATGGGTTATTCCTTCGGAGATGGCAATAACATGAAAAAAAGTGAATGGGTAGGCCAATTCCTTTTACAATTGTTGTTCCATTCGATTATAATTTGCCAAGGTTGGGGAGATATCCTTGTTTAACAATTTAGGAGCTGATTATGTATTTTGATTCAATGTCAAGGCGCGGGTTTGTCCAGAAGGCAGTTGCTGCATTAGTATCTGCTGGTTACCCATTGTGGTATGCCAAGGAAACCGTGGCTGCTCAAGAAGCAAAAAAACAAGAAATTCCTAATGGCCCAGTCATGGGTGCAATCGGAATTGGAAGTCCTTCAAGTAGGGGCCGTGCTATTTACGGTGATGCTCGCAGAAATAAAGCGACATTCGTTGCTGCATGTGATGTTGAATCAAACCATCTTGCCAATGCTGTTGCCATGATGAAGAAAGACGGCTCCGCAGATGTTAAGGGTTTTAAAGATTTTCGTGAACTTCTTGACCGCAAGGATATCGAAGCTGTAACAATCGCTACCCCTGATCACTGGCATGCCTTGGTCGCAATTGAAGCACTCAAAAAAGGTAAGGATGTTTACTGTGAAAAGCCTTTAACTTTGACTGTCGAAGAAGCCTTGGCCGTGATGAAAGCTGCTGAAAAATCAGGCCGCACCTTCCAAACTGGAAGTCAACAACGGTCTGGCAAGCAATTCCGACTCGCTTGCGAATTGGTTCGCAATGGCCGTATCGGAAAGATTAAGCAAGTAGAAGCCCGTATTGGTGGCAACCCCGTGAGTGGCGCGATCGCCAAGGCTGAAGCTCCAAAAACTTTGGATTGGGATATGTGGTTGGGGCCAACTCCAATGGTTGATTATCTTTATGAAGCTCGTGGCGAAAGAAAAGATAATAAGGGTAATGCTAAGAAGATTGAATTCACCAATTGTCATTATGAATTCCGCTGGTTCTACAATTACTCGGGTGGAAAAATGACTGATTGGGGTGCCCATCATATTGATATCGCACAATGGGGTTTGGGGATGGATGGCAGCGGTCCTATCGCTGTTGAAGCTAAGGGTGCAGAACCTTACAAGGGAAACAATGGTTATAATTGTCATCCTAATTTCAAGGTTACCTACACTTATGCTAACGGTGCTAAGTTGTTGGTTTCCGATTCCACGCTGCCTGACACCATCGGTGATAAAGATAGCAATGGTATTTTGTTTGTAGGTGAAAACAATCAGTGGATCTTTGTAAATCGTGGCAAGATTACTGCAAGTGATCCTAAGTTGCTTGAAGAACCGCTTAAGCCAGATGCTATGAGGCTTGAAGTCTCGAATGATCACATGGGTAACTTCTTTGAATGCAGGAAAAATGGTAAGAAGCCAATTTGTAATGCGTCCATTGGTGGTGGCTCTGTGATTGTTTGCCAAATTGGTGCGATTGCCTTAAGGACTGGCAAGAGCCTGAAATGGGATCCTAAGGCTTATACCTTTGATAACTCAGAGGCTAATGCAATGCTCAGCAATCCAATGCGTAAGCCTTGGAAGCTGGAAGTGTAGGCTTGGATTTTTATTCCAATTGGCAAGGGGTCCCACAACCATGGGCCCCTTGTTTTTTATCATGCGCTATGAATGGGTAAATCTTTCTGATGATATGTTGCTTCGTCAATGCGAGGTGGATACATACCGTGCAAGTGGACCTGGCGGGCAGAAGCGTAATAAAACTAGTTCTGCAGTAAGAATAAGGCATCTTGCTAGCCAGTTGCTGGTGATTGCGGAAGAAAGTAGGTCGCAGCACGAGAACAAAGCGAAAGCATTGAGGCGATTACGAAAAGCTTTTTATTTAAAGTTGCGTGAACCTTTGGTAGTAGGGGTAGAGGATGGATGGCTTGCTAATCATCAAGAAATATTGCCTGCATTAGATAAACAAGGCAGGCTTTCTGTAGGGGTGAAAAATCCTGCGTTTCTACCTGCTATAGGTGCGCTTCTTGATATGTTGGAACTTTGTCAGGCACGGGTTAGTGATCTTGCAAAGGCTCTGGGTGCATCAACCGCATCTGTGGTAGGATTCATGAAGCAGGATGACAAGGTTTGGGAGACATTGAATCAGATTAGGCAAAAGTATGGCCAACATCTTATGTATTAGGAATTGCAAATGAGCGAACCATATGGATTTTCGTGGGTTGACGAGAAGAAACTGGCGGGTTTAGCCCGGCCTGTTTCCCAAGAGGAAATCGAATGGCTTAGACAAAATGGAATCGATTTACTCATAACCCTCACCGAAGAAAAGTTGCCTCGCCATTGGATTGATAGTGCGGGCTTGATGATGATTCATGAACCTGTGGTGGATATGGAACCACCAACTTTAACCCAATTAGATCGAATTATAAAATCGATATTAAAAGCGCATATTTCAAATATGGGTGTTGCTGTGCATTGTGCAGCGGGAATGGGAAGAACGGGAGTGGCCCTGGCTTCTTATTATGTAGCCAAGGGCATGTCGCCTAAAGAGGCGATGTCTAAGATTCGCACATTGCGCCCAGGTTCAATTGAAACAGAGATGCAGGAAGAATCGGTTTATGAATTTGCACGCTTGCTTAAGAAGCCTGCAGATTCCTAGTGAGTTTTTGGTGTGCCCTTCGCTTATTGCTGTTTAACGGATTTGAAGCAAACACTTTTATAAGCGGGCCTTTTCGTGAAATAGAAATGCGCTTGGTATATGCTCAAGAATATCCAGCGCAGTCAAACTGTGCTCGCCCAATTGTTTTTTTGCGTGGTCTCCTGCTAACCCGTGTAAATAGACTCCAAGTTTTGCAGCTTCAAATGCTTGCATTCCTTGCCCAAGCAGCGCTCCGATAATTCCTGAAAGCACATCGCCGCTACCTCCGGTTGCCATTCCGGCGTTTCCGGTTTCGTTGATGTAAACGCTTTTACCATCACTTACCACGGTACCATGCCCTTTAAGAACCACAATAATTCCGTGTGAAAGTGCAAAATTCATTGCGAGAGTTTTGCGATCAGATTGGATTTCTTTGGCGGTCAATTTAGTTAGCCTTGAAAACTCACCAGGATGCGGAGTTATTACAACTTGTTTGTTATTAAATGCGGTTGGGAATCCATCGGAAGCTAAGCTGTTTAGTGCATCCGCATCTAACAAAACAGGTGTTTCAACGCTAAGGAGGTATTCAGCCATTTCTTGGCAGGCTTTGGTGGGCGCAGCTCCAGGCCCCAGTACCACTGCGCTGGCTCTACCAACAATTGGGCTGATTTGTTGAATTGCCTGTTGATTAAATCGCCCTTCATCATCTTCAGGAAGACCAATGGTGGTATAGCATGGATTTCCGATTGCGATTTCCGACCTGATGGAAGTGGGGGTTCCAATTTGAACCAAACCAGCGCCACTTTTTAATGCCGCTGTGCCACATAGCACCATTGCGCCTGACATTCCTTTACAACCCCCGATAATCAAAGTCGTCCCAAAGGTGCCTTTGTGTGAATCTGCGTCTCTGTGTGGAAGTTGTGGAATGAGGTTGTTCATGGCGAATTCTTTATGCAGGAAGGACAGTGATTGCGGGTTCCGATTTTCCGAAACCGGAGAGGAGAAGAATGAATTTGCCTTGATTAGAAAGTCCCATGTTAGAAACTAATTTTCGGGCGTATATCTTTGGTTCTTCGAATTCATCTGGGGTAACCAAAACAGGGGTCACTCCCCAAAGAAGATTCATTTTACGCACTATGGTAGGTTCGGTAGATAAAGCCAAAATGGGGGAGGATAATCTGGTTGATGATACTACGGATGCAGATTTACCTCCACGGCTTCGTACTACAACCGCACATACATCGATGTCTCGAGTGATGTTTGCAATTGCTTTTGCTACCGATTGCCTTAGTGGATCAGATGAAATGAAGTTGGCAGTAAATGCGTTAGCTGCAGACTGATAGTTTTGGAGCTGCCAAGATTCGACTTCTTTAGAAACTTTTCTCATCATTTGAACAGATTCAACAGGGTACATGCCAGCAGCAGTTTCGCCTGAAAGCATCAAAGCATCCGTTCCTTCGAATACAGCATTGGAAACATCAGAAACTTCGGCCCTAGTTGGTCTTTGGTTTGTTGTCATGGATTCAAGCATTTGGGTTGCGACAATAACCGGCTTGAAGACAGCGCGTGCTTTTCTGATTAAATCTTTTTGAATAATAGGAACCTTTTCAGGGTCCATTTCAACGCCTAAATCGCCCCTTGCAACCATGATTCCATCTGCTTGTGATAAAATTTCGTCAATGTTAGCAACAGCTTGTGGCTTCTCGATTTTTGCTATTACTGGAATGCTTGCATTTTTTGATTGAATATAATCTTGCAGGGTTTTTACATCGGATGCGCTTCG
>CAMDHK010000241.1 GCA_945897965.1 Candidatus Kuenenia stuttgartensis
GGCGCGAGGCGGACCCAAACTTCAGGCCGGACTCTACAAGTGGTCCTTGCGCAAAACGGTCTCGTCCCCGCGTTGGCTTCGTCTTCCACTGCCCATTAATCAGTGGGCATCGAGTGGATAAAATCAATATACCAGCGCAAGCGAAGGAAGTATGGGCAAATGTAAAATGGGGATTGAAGAACCGTCGCTGACGCATCCGGCTCTTAAGGAAAATTGTAGGTAAGGATGGGTTGCTCAGTAGGGCAAAACTGCCACTAAAAATAGGCGCGCGTTAGTTTTTTAGAACCATCTGCCTTGCAGCGATTGCGGCGCCTAAGATGCCTGCATCATTTCCCAAGGTTGCGAAACAAATGTCTTCGCCTTGGGCGCATTCTTTGAACGCCTGATCTTTTACAAACCATCTTATGCGGTTTAAGAAATCATCGCCCGCTGCAATCATGCCGCCGCCTAGCACCACTTTCTCCGGATCAAAGAAATGTAGGATGTTGATAATCCCCAAAGCGAGAGCGGAGGAAGTTTCTTCGACAAGTCGGTCAGCGAGGGGATCGCCATTGCGGGCCGCATCGAAAACATCCTTGCAGGATAAAGTCTTTTTTTCAGCAGGTTCATGGAGGTCGGAAATTTTGTTGAAATCCTCTGCAAGTGCCTCGTAGGCCCGTTTTAAAACAGAGGTAGCCCCGGCATAGGCTTCCAAGCAGCCAAAATTTCCACAAGAGCAAGGCCTGGGCCTAGACATTTCAATTCGTGTATGTCCAATTTCGCCAGCCAGTCCGTGTCTTCCTTCGATGATTTTTCCCTGATGAACCAAGCCACCGCCAATGCCTGTACCGAGGGTAAGGAATACCATGCTTTCAGCGCCTTTGCCTGCACCGAGCCAAGCTTCGCCCAAGGCCGCAGCATTGGCATCATTCAAGAATGCGATGGGCTTGCTGAAAATGTTTTCAAGGTGAGTGCGAACAGGTACATTTTTCCAGTCGGTGAGATTCACTGCATCGAGAATCACACCATTTCTTAGATCGATAATCCCAGGCACTGCAGCGCCAATAGCTTTAATTGACTCGAGTTTTAACCCAGCGGATTCAACACAAAGGCGAATGACTTTTTCCATCAAAGCGAGGCCAGCATTGGGGCCAGCATTTTTATTAGTGGGTTGCATAAGGGAATGGATTAAGGTTCCCTCAGCGGAAATAATCCCCGCCTTCATTGCGGTGCCACCTACATCTAGTCCAAGATAATATTGTGAGTTTTCCATGGGCAGCATCGTAGCGGAAATAAGCGGGTTTGTGCAGATGAATTCCGGATAAATAAAAAAGGCTGGGGTTTTAAGCCCCAGCCTTTTGGTTGGAAATCGATGCGCTAAAAAGCGCAGGAGATTAATGGTTCAACAGAAACTCGTTGCTGTTAAGGAGTGCCCAGAAAAGATCTTGGTAGGGATCCATTGGGCTTTTGTCCTTAGTCCGCATCGCAAGACCCTTAGAAATTTTCAAGGTCTCTGCAGGCCTTGCTGGCCGATTTAGCGTTGCTAAAAACAATTCGTTGATGATGCTGCTAGGATTCGATTTATTACGAGCCATAGCCATCGATACCGTTCCTTTTTCTTTTCTGCTGATGGCTTCATTGATTTCTTTGCCATTCATCATAAGCAAGGCTTGAACAACGGTACCGTTGAAGTTAACTTCGTTGCCTTCGTCGTCGCCGAAATTGCTTACCAGCTTATTAAGCCAAGCAGTACGAAGGTTTTTCTTGGCATCTTTGCTTTCAGCAGCTTCAGCCTTGGTGGAAACCATAAGCGATTCAAAAAGCTGTTCAGGGCTCATTGATTTTAAAAGCATTCTGCTGAACAAGCCTTCAGCTTCAGGCTTATCGTTGGTTTTGTTTGCAACGAAAGTAAGGTTGTAAGCATTGCTGTTACAGATCCAGCGGACAAGTTTCTTTAAATCGTAGTTGTAATTCTTGAAGCTCGAAGAAAGTTCTTGAAGAAGTTCAGGGTTCGTAGGAACATTCTGTTCGTTGAAGTCATCGATCGGGGAGGTGAAACCTTTGCCGAAGAATACACTCCACATGCGATTGACCGCAGATTTGGGGAAGTTTTCGTGATCAATAATGAAGGCAGCTAACTGATCACGCCTGCCTGTAGCCGCAGGGCCACTAGCAAGCTTCTTTTCTTCCATGAAGATTGCCTTAGTGGGGAGAATCACACCATTTCGTTTTTCAAAGAAGATGATCCCATCCGCATTAGTCGAAGTATTATCCTTAAGCCCAAGCTTAGGAAGTGTCATCATTCTGGTGCCGGTTTCAGCAGGGGGTGTACCCGTTCGTTCTACCTGGCGAAGGAAAGCATTGATGCCCCAGAAATGTTTTTGCGTGATGGAGTTGTTGAAAGGATGATCATGGCATTGTGCGCATTGCATCTGAATACCAAGGAAAAGCCTAGTTATTCTTGAGGTAATAGGCACCATTTCAAACTTGCCTTCCTGGCTTTGTTTAGCAGCAGGAACAGATTCGCCAAGATGGGCCAAGATGAAATTCACCGCAGCGTTTTCGGTGTTTTCACCCGAGGCAGTGATCACTTCTTTCGCCAGCTCGTGATAACCCCGGTTACTTGCGAATTGGTCTTCCAACCATACAGCCATCTCTTCGTGGTATTTGCCTTTACCGAATGTACCGGAGCGGGTCAAAAACCAGTTGGTGAAGTGATTGGCCCAATGGCGGGGGTAATCTTCGCTTGCAAGAAGATCTTCAATAATCTGCGATCTTCTGCTGGTTTGCGGATAGCGCATGTACTTGGTTATTTCTTCGGGGCTTGCAATTCTGCCCACAACATCCAAGCTTACTCTGCGAATAAATTCATAATCATCGATGAACCCGGAAGGTACAATTTTGTTTTCTCTCCATGAAGATTCGAGCTTTTGATTGATCGATTTTACTACCTGCTCGGTGATTTGCTTTTCTTCAGGAGTCTTGCCCACAATTGTCAATTTTGGAAAGGTTGGATAAGGAGGCAATGGAGCTGTTTTTTCAGCTAGTGGTTCTTTTTCATCTTTCTTGGCAGATTCCTTACTATCTTTTTTTGCTTCTTTATCATCCTTGGCAGCCGATTGCTTCTTGGTTTCTTTTTCTTGAGCTGCAGAGAAATCAGCGCTCAGCAATAGGCCGGTGGAAACTGTACCGAGTGCTACCAAGTGCCAAAAAGAGAACTTGGTGTTTGCTTTATGTGCCATGGGTAAAATCCTTAAGGTTGAAAATGCGCATAATAATCTAAAATGCGCACGTTATAATTATTACCACTGCATTGCGTTTAAACAACACAAATTGTTAAAAAAGAAGAGGTTACCCGAGGGTAAATTATTCTTTTTTTTAGGCCAAATCCAAAAGTTATTAGTTTTAGCTAGCCTTTAATGTTATCTGTTATTTTAGTCGATGGGGAAAAGGAATAAGTTCCCGATAAATTGGCAGGTTCTTTAATTATGCAGCTAGATCTCGAAAAAGTACGAATGTATGCAAAAAAAGCAGACAATAGGGCACTGCTTGATCGGGTAACGGTGTTTCAGCAAGGTATGGAACCCGCAGCGATCGAAATAATTAAAAAAGAACTGCTCCAAAGGGGTATTTCTCCCTCAGATATCTGCCAACATGAAAGCATTTACAAAGATCTTGTAATCCGCGGCCCAGAAGGTATGCCGAGGCTTTGCAAAAAATGCTCCTTGCCCGCAATAAGCTTAGAGTGGGGATGGCTTAAAGTATTTGGGTTTATTCCGCTGCTACCGTGGCAGTATTTGTTTTGCGAAGAGCATAAAACAAGGGTTTAATAACCAAAAGCAGCCCTTTTTTGTAAGGACTGCTTTTGTTAAATTTTAAAATGAAGGGTTATTATGCCTTCAAGAAAGTATCGACATCTGCCTGCACAATTTGCTTAGAAGGCTTGTCGATAGCTTGGCTTAACCAACTCATGATGGTTGGGGTGTAAGGAAGGCCACCAATTCCAAGAGCGGCTTTTAGCCTAAGTTCTTTACGATCTCTTTCCTTGTTCTTTTTCGCGCCATTCTCAATTCTGGAGCGGCGTTGATCTTGTTTCTGCAAGGTTTTACGGAGTTTTCGGGAAATAGCTGCCATGTCAGGCCTCAACTTTAAACATTAAAATTACAAAAATACAGTTACAAATAAGAATATTAAGATTTTGGTGCTTTGGCTAGGGGTTGAGCTTTCTTATACCGCTGTAAAGATGCTTCCTTGGCCCCAATTTGCTTTTCCAAATTTTGAACTTTTGTGGTTAGCGTGGTAACTAATGCTTGCGCTGCAGGCATTGCCTTTTGCATGGCATCAATCTGCTTAGGTAATGCGGGAACCATAGGCGTAGCCGCAATAAGCTTCATTTGTGCATCTTTAAGGCCAGCAACAGCGGCGGTATAGGCAGCAGATTTCTCTTGAAGGGCCTTTTGCAAGGCAGGTAATTCCAGCTTAAGTTTGTCAAGCTTTTCTTGAGCAGCAGTCGCATTTTTCGCCAAGGCTGCATCTAATTTGTTCTTATCTGATTGATCCTTAATTTTTTTAACGCTATCTGTACTTGCTAGAATCATGGCCTCGCGAGCTTTAACTTCATTGGTGGCTTTAGTCTGCTGGGCCAATGCAGCAGCCTGATCCGCAGTCAGTTGCTTAATTTTTGGAGGTAAGTCTTTGACTGCAAGGGTGGCTTCTGCAAGGTTTTTTTGGGCAGTTGCCAAATCTCCTTGCAATTTTGCATCTTGTGTCTTTGCAGTGGTCAATTCAGCACTTGTTTTAGACAATTGTTCACGGAGCAAAACGATTTCCTTGGCGGAAAGTTCTACACGGTCTTTAAGGGTGGGTGGATTACTAGGCAAAACATCCACCTTTTTTCCATCTGCAAGTTTATATGCAGCTACATTACCATTCCAGTCGCCAACAAATGCAAAAACAGCGTCGTGTGAAACAGCAACCCGAAGCGCCAAATCGGTGAGCGGTTCCATGGTTAGAATTGCAGTTCCATCACTTTTCCAAGATTTTGAGGTTTTATCTCTGCCGCTGGTAACAATGGTGCCATCCCGATGAAAAACCAAACCCTGTGCGCCACCTGCGTGGGCGGGAATTGATTTAACCAAGGTGCCGTTCTCTACTTCCCAAAGCTTAAGAGAGGCATCTTCACTCACCGAAGCGAGGATATTGCCATCTGCACGCCAAGAAAGATTGTTAATGTAATTGGTGTGGCCTTTAAGGGTAAAATACTCTTTCCCGTTATGAGATTCCCAAACGAAAAGATTTCCGCTTCGATCGCCTGAAGCAAAAAGAACACCGTCTGGACTGTATTCGATACTGGTAATCCAATCGGTATGTTTTTTGATTTCGTGAAGTAGTTTGCCATCGGCTGTTGAATAAACTCGAACGACCTTGCTGGGGCCACCAAGAGCAATTTGAGTTTGATCGGGGCTGATATCCGCAGCGAGAACAGCGTCAGATTCTTGGCCAACTGTCAGGACTTTTTGTCCGGTCTTGATGTTGAATAAAGTAGCGGAGCCATTTTTACCCCCGCGGCCACCCCCGGCAAGAAGGAATCCACCATTTCTACTAAACTTTAAAACGGTAGGAAAGCCATCTGGGAAAGGAATAACGCCAAGGTATTCCATCGTATCGGTGTTATAAAGTACAATTTGTTTCTGACCACCCACCGCTAAAAGAGGGGCCCAAGGGCTTGCTGCTAAACCAATGACTGCGTTACCTTTAGAAGTAACAACCAAAGGATCGAGGGGAAGAGGCTTTTCGGGCATGGGTGGTGGGCCATCAGGTTTGCCCCTGCGAACGGTACCCAAGGCAATATCGGCAGTGGGTTTATTCAAAGCCAAAGCCTTGCCATCTGCTGTTTCCAGCAACCCTTCTTTGATCCATCTTTCAAGCATTACAATTGAAGTGTCTGCAACTTTTGGGCTTTTAGGAGGCATGACCGGTTCAGATTTATGAGCAACCACCTGAAAAAGAGAACTGCCCTCGGGGTCACCCGCCTTAACAATAATACCGCTGCTACCACCTTCAATAATTTTGCTGTAACTGTTGAGAATAACTCCCGAACTTTTTTTGTCCTGGTTATGGCAAGC
>CAMDHK010000242.1 GCA_945897965.1 Candidatus Kuenenia stuttgartensis
ATCAACACTAAACTTTGGGGTCTAATGGTCATGGAATTGAAACCATCAATTATTTGCGCAGCGTTATTTCTTGCTCTTGTAAGTGGTTGCAAGCAGAACCTCTTCCTTGCGGAAGCTGACTATGAGCATTATAAAAACCTGATGCCAGCAAATTTGGAAAATGATCCCGCAGCAGTGATTGCGCCGATCACCAAATCCATGAGCAAACCCCCAACAGTAAACGAACCAGAAAGAAAGCCCCGCTACATCTCGCTTGCTGAAAGCGTATCGATTGCAATCGAACAAGGTACGGTAGGTTTTCAAAACCCCCTCTTCCCAGGTATTGGTCAAGATACTTTGGTGAGTTTTACAGGCAGGGGAGCAGGCGGTTCGGATGCAATCCGAGTGTTTGCGCTTGAGCCAGCAATTATTGGAAATGAAATTGAAAAATCCCTGTCCAAATTTGATGCGGTGTGGACCTCCAGTATCAATTGGAATAACACTGACCGACCTATTGGTACCGCGCTTGATAACTTTGTAACTTCTTCAGGTGGTTTGAACTCGATTGAAACCTTGGATTCTTCTTTGAACTCTACCATCTTGAAACCATTGCCTACAGGTGGTGTTGCCGGTATCACCTTCAAGACGGATTATCAGTTCACTAATCTTCCAGCCTTTGTTAATCCGAACTACAGGCCTACTTTGCAGTTCCAGTTTGAACAACCCTTGTTGCAAGGCTATGGCGTAGAGATTAACCAGTTGCGAAGCTCGCATCCTGGCAGTGTCACCACCCCTGGTGTATTGGGTGGCCAGCCCGCTGCTGAAGGTATTCTTGTGACCAGGATTCGCTTTGATCAACAGCGTGCTGAATTTGAACGAAACCTTAACTATCAAGTTCTTAATGTGGAATATGCTTATTGGAATCTTTATGGTTCTTACTGGACCTTGTTTGCCCGCGAGCAAGCTCTTCGCCAAGGCTATGAAGCTTGGAGAATTAGCAAAGCAAGGCTTGATGCTGGTACTATTACGCTTGCAGACCTTGCCCAGACCCGTGGTCAGTATGAGTTGTTCCGTGGTCAGCGTCTTGAGGCCCTTGATAAAGTTCTTGAAAATGAAAGACAAGTGCGAGCACTCTTGGGTATGCCTGCTGAAGATTCGACCAGGCTTGTTCCTTCCGATGCGCCTACGCTTTCCAGATTCGAGCCTGATTGGGATTCTGCTTTGGACGAAACTCTTACCCTTAGGCCAGAGTTGTTCATCGCCCGCCAGGAAGTTAAAACCAAGCAGATGGATTTGATTCTTGCAAAGAACACCTTGATGCCTGATCTTCGTTTCCTTTCGACCTATGATTCCAACTCGATTGGAAGCACGCTGGATGGTGCGGGTGGTACTAACGCCCTAAGGAACCTTGCAGAAAATAGGTTTAACAACTGGTCCTTGGGCTTGAGAATGAATGTGCCAATCGGTTTCAGATCGCAACATGCTAATGTTCGAAATGCAAGATTGGAACTTTCAAAGAGCTACGAAGTTTTACAGGATCAGGAATTGAAGGCAGGAAGATTCCTATCCCAATCCTACCGCAAAGTGTTTACCACCTATGAACAGATCAGGGTGCAACGCGCTCAACGAGAAGCTTTTGCAGAACAACTTAGAATTCGGTTCCAAGAATTTCTTGCAGGCAAGGGTGCAGGTAATAGAACCCGCGATACTGTAGATATCCTTCTCGAAGCACAACGCTTCTGGGCTGATTCACTTGCCAATGAATATGCTGCAATCGTGCAATACAATATCTCTCTTGCTAACTTTGAATTTGCTAAAGGCACTATCCTTAAGCACAACAATGTTCAGATTTCCGAAGGTTCGCTTCCTGGTGTTGCACAAGTAAGAGCAGTCGAACACTTCAGAGAAAGAACTAAGGCTTTGGTTATCAGAGAACACCAGAACCCCTTGATGCATAATTCGCCTAATGCGGATGCTGGCGACCCAGGCCTGCCACAAATTCCTAACGATGGCGCAGTAAGCCTTCCCGCACTGCTGAAAAATGCACCTGAAGTGCCTGAAGAAATCAAGAAGGGTGGAGATAATAAGAACCCTATGTTGATCCCAGTACCAAAAATCGATGGCAACAACCTCTCTAAAGATTTAAATCCAGCCTCGAGCCAAACAGTTATCAAGCCTGTTGCTGCAAGTAGCAGTGCCCCGACTTCAACTGGATTAAGGTTTGAAAAACCTGAAATCAGCATGAAGCCTGAGTAGAGTATCTTTAAGATTATCTGGGCGATTTCTGCAAAGAAGCCGGTATAATGCCGGCTTCTTTCGTTTTTACCAGTTGTAAATTTAGGGCATTAATTGGTACCCGTAATGAAGCGCTTGTATTTGTACGAAGAACTTTCTGCCATGAAACTCGAGCCTGAGAGCGCTCTTGCACCTCTTCTTAAAGAAGGGGAGTCCATTCTAAAAGCATTGATCGTTGATTTTACAAAACTAAATCAGTTCGAGCTTTTTATCTTTGCCTCAAAGGAAGTAGGGGAATCACTTGTTACAGAAAAACTCATCAACTTTAGCCACTGGATTGTGCCTGACCCCTCCAACCCTTTTTTAAATGTTATTAATTCCAAAGATGCGGTGCTGATCATGGCGCCTGAATCGGATGGCATTCTTGCCCATCGCATCAAGCAGCTAAATGAAACGGGCGCAGAAAATCTGAACTGCTCGGCTGAAGCAATAACCTTGGCAGGAGATAAATATCAGACATTTCTTTATTTAAACAGTATGGATATCCCGACTCCAGCAACCATGCTGCTGGGCAATTTTCTGAAAGCACAACAATTAACTTTTCCTTTGGTCTTAAAACCCAGAGATGGTGCAGGAACCGCAGATACTTTTTATATAAGCGATATTGGGGTTCTAAAGAATAAGGCTTCCAGCATTCTTGAATTAGATCAATGGATTGTTCAGGAGTTAAAGCAAGGTTTACCTGCAAGCTTTTGCTTTTTTGTTCATAAAGGCCAATGTACACCGATTATATCCAGCTTTCAAAATATGGAATGCATCGATCTTCAGTTTGTTTATCAAGGCGGTTCACTTCCTTTGCCCTTGGATTTCGAAAATCGGGCATTGATTCTTGCCCAGAAAACCCTGAGTGACTTCGATGGCCTTAATGGCTGGGTTGGCGTTGATTTGATTCTTGGCCCAGACACCAAGGGCAGTAAAGATTTTGTCTTCGAAATCAATCCTAGACTGACAACTTCTTACCTTGGTGCCAGGCATCACCTTCTAATTAATCCTGCTTCCTTATGGGCGGGAAGCGATTTGCTTCTTTCTCAACCCGAGAGTAAAGGCAATACTATCGTCTACAACAAGAATGGTACGATTGAAATCAAACGGGGTAGACCGCAATGAAACTGAAACTGATAGTAGGTGGCTTGTTTTTCTTTTCGATGGGCTTATGTGGAGCTGCAATGTTCGATCTTCAACAAGATGAAGACAAGAAGTTAGTAAAGTTTTTTGATGTGATGTTGGAGGATGAATTCAAATTGCGCCCAATGGTTGCAACCCAATTGGGAGATCACCGATTCGATGACAAGTTGGAAAACCCGAGCAAAGAAAATCGGGAGTTATGGAAACAGTTTTACAAATCTTCCCTCGAAAAGTTGCGCTCCCAAATTAAGCTTGAATCACTAAGTGCCAGCGGGAAAGTTGACTTTAAGGTTCTTGAATCGAATATGGAACGAACCCTTTGGCTGCAAGAATTTAACAAAACCTATGAGAATGATCCCAGAGCTTACAACGAATTGATAGCAGATAGCCTTTATTTGCCTTTGTCTCAATCCACAATACCTGAAGAAAAAATTGTTGCTGCGTTGATTGCTAGAGTTGCCCTTGTACCCAAAGTTTTACAGTCTGCAAAAGAATCGATTAAAAACCCGCCCAAAGTTATTCTCAACACTGCGATAAAGCAGAATCTAGGATCTATTCGGTTTTATAAAAAAGGGATTGGCGAATTTGTTAAAAATCCAGACCTTAAAACCCGCCTTCTAGAAGCCACTAACAAAGTTGTACCAAGCCTAGAAAGTTATCAGGATTTTCTTCAGGATCTTGCCAAAAAAGGTGGCGAAACAGATTGGCGAATAGGCAAAGAACAATTCAAGCTTAAATTGGTTCACGAGCTACAGACTGGGGTTGCCGCAGATGAATTGCTCCGCCTTGCAGAATTGGAAATGGTTACCGTCACCCATGAAATGTATGTGATAGCAAGGCAGTTGTGGTCAGGATTGTATCCTGGGAAAGCTCTTCCTGTTGTAGATGTTAAGGGTAAAACTGAAACTATTGCAAAGGTTCTTGAAAAACTTAGCGAGAAACGAGGCAACCCACAGGATCTCCTGAAAGACACCCGCAGCACTGTAAAAAAGATTCAATCCTTCATCACTGAAAAGAATATCCTCACCTTGCCTCAACCTGATCGATGCCAGATTCTTGAGATGCCTGAATTTCAAAGAGGGAATTCTGTTGCCTATTTGAATCAGGCTCCGCCTCTTGATACTAGCGCTTCAAGTGTTTATGCGGTTAGTCCGCCACCATCTGATTGGGATGCCAACACCGTTTTAAGTTTCATGAAAGAATACAACAGTTATATGTTGCAGATTTTGACGATCCACGAAGCTTATCCTGGGCATTATGTTCAACTTGAATATTCAAACAAGCACCCTTCGAAAATTCGTAGAGTCTTGTCCTCGGGGGTTTTTGCAGAGGGTTGGGCTGTTTATACCGAAAAAATGATGCTTGATGAAGGCTATGGCGACCAAGATCCTGGCTTGAGAATACATCAATTGAAATGGTACCTGCGGGCGGTTGCCAATGCGGTGCTTGATCATCAAATGCATTGCAACAACATGACGGATGAACAGGCGTTGGATTTACTTGTGAACCGTGCGTTTCAAACCCAGGGTGAAGCTTTGGGGAAAATTATTCGATCGAAGCAATCGTCGTGTCAGCTTTCCACTTATTTTGCAGGCGCAGTGTTCTTCAACAAGCTTCGAGCAGATGCCCAGAACGCTAAAGGTGAAACTTTTAACCTCAAACAATATCATGAGGCTGTTTTGTCTCATGGCACCCTTCCTTTAAATTTGCTTCGGGATTTAGTCTGGGTGGATCTTGGGTTGCAAAAACGAGTTAAATAATGTGAGTCAATCCCAAAAAAGAAAGGATGATTCTTTAAGCAAAGTGCCATTGAAGCGATAATTGTTTGTGTTATATCGCCTTCTTGTTGGTTGGGGGAAAGAACTGTTTTTGCCGGGGGAAGTCTTAATGTTAATCAGTCGAGTTCAATTAGCTGGGTTTTTAGATGATGAGTTTATGACAGAAGGATTGGCAGAAGATGTAGCCAAGGTTTTTATAAATTGGCTGATTGAAAGAGCAGAGAAGTTGGTGGTATGTGAAAAAAATCAGGTGTTATTAAAGTTGAAATTGGAAAGGTTGGCCACCAAAGGTCGATCTATCCGGAAAATTTTGGTACTTTGGGAGATCGAAGGTCAAAGAGCTAATGCACATCAGTTATTGGCTGCTGAAGAACTTCACGAAGTGCTGGAAGAGTATCCTAGTGATTGCATGAGCTTACTTTTACGCATGGTAAAAGTGCTAACAAAACGAGACCGTGAGACGGTGCACTCAGTATCTGCGTTTGGTGAAGGTTCGGAGATGAGGCGGAAGGCAGCTTGACCTATATTGCCCATTCTTTTTGTTACCCCTATCTTTTCGGCGGTTATGCTGAATAATCAGTTTTCTTAAGGTTGGTCTTCTTAAAATAATTTCAATTTGTTTAAGGTTAACTATTATTCAGCAATCTACTTAGGTAGAATGAGGTAGAGTTAATTTAAGTTGCATTCTGAAATTTATTAAGGTGGACTGCTGTGAGTACCGCGCCAGAGCCTCAAGTTGATCCTCGAGCCCTAGATTTAGAGCGAAAACGCCTGAGTCAAAGGCTGGAAGAACTGTCCAAGCTTTGTGAATCCGATGTACCTCCCGGTGTATTTTACGGAGAGCTACTCAAGAAGCTTTTGGAATCGCTAGCTGCACCTGTAGGTGCGCTTTGGATTCGCACTAATCAAGGTAATCTTCAGCT
>CAMDHK010000243.1 GCA_945897965.1 Candidatus Kuenenia stuttgartensis
GGCCCTGTTAACTATCCTGTTGCTGGAGAAGTGATCCTTGATGGGAAACCTGTCGGGAATAAGGATGATGCAGTTATTCGTTTTGAAACCACCGATAAAAAGGGTAACACTGCAGAAAGCTTTGTTGTTGAAGGAAAGTATTTGGTGAAACTGACAGAGGGTAATTACAAGGTATCGCTGACTTGGAGTAAGAAGACTGGGAAAATATTGAAGAGTAAAATAGCGGGCCCGGGCCAAGAATCGGAAGAGATCATCCAGATGATACCCGCCAAGTTTGCTGCTGAAAGTACTTTAAAAGTGGATATTACTCCGAAGAATCTGCGCCATGATTTCGATCTTAAGAGCAAATGATGGCTCCGGAAAAAGAGTGTTATAACACCCTCGCAGAAGGGGTGATTAATCAAACCCGGGAAGTCATAGAAACTTTTGGGGCTAGACCTCCTGCAAGTATTGGTGAACGCAATGCAATGCTTCATATTGCAGAGGGCTTGAAGCCTTTTGCTGATGAACCTGTAAAGCTCGAAGAATTTAAAGTTGCGCCTACAGCTTTTTTTCGAATGCAGATGGTGGGGGGTATTTTTGGCCTGCTTGCAGTAGCAATTTATTGGGTTTCTCCTGCCCTGGCGCTGAGTGTTTCTTTGCTGCCTATTTTAGTGCAATACTTTCAGCTTCTGCGTTATCGTCTTTTTCTCGATCCCTTTTTCTCAAAATCCACCAGTCTGAATCTCTCTGCAACACTCAAGCCAGAGGGGGCGATCAAGAATCGTATCATCTTGAATGCGCATCCTGATGCTGCGTACGAATGGCGTTACAATTATCATTTCAATAAAAGATTTTCGCTGATGGTGGCATTCATGCTTATGGGGATGTTTTTTGCACCCTTGATATGTGGCTTAGGATGGTGGTTTGAACATATTGGTAACGAAGAGTTAAAGCGTTATTGTGGGTTAAGCTTGCTGCTATTTCTGCCCGGATCATTGCTTGCGATTTTTTTTAACAACATGAAAGTTGTAGCTCCCGGCGCCAACGACAACCTTTCAGGTGTGTTTATCATAACCACGATTTTTAAAATACTTGCACAAGAGAAAAGGCTGGCTAATACCGAGGTGATGGTGGTTCTTACTGGGTGTGAGGAAGCGGGGTTACGAGGTGCAAAAGTTTGGGCCAAGCTGCATAAGGAAGAGTTTGGCGGCCCTGAAACCATGGTGCTTACCCTGGATACCATTCGCGATCTTGACCATATGAAAGTTTATGCATGGGATATGAATGGCACGGTGGCTCATGATATACAATGCTGCAAGTTAGTTCAGGAAGCGGGGAAGGGCGCAGGGCTTGATCTGCCCCTTGGCACCATCTTTCTTGGTTCTTCAGATGCTGCAGCTTTCACTCAGCAGGGGTATCGTTGTGCTGCGTTGGCAGCGATGGATCCCGCGCCTGCCTACTACTATCACACTAGGCACGATGATTGGCGCATCATGGATAAACATTGCATCGCCCGTGCACTTGAAATTGTATATCGCACTATAAAGATGTTTGATAAAGTAAAATAGTGGTACCTAAAAATCTGTTAAAACAAAGCAAAGAATCTTTACCGCGAAGACGCAAAGTTCGCCAAGAAGCAGAATACTAGTTTAACTTTCTTGCGTCTTGTCTTCCTTTGTGCTGAGTATGGTTTTATAAAACAAAGAATCTTTACCGCGAAGACGCAAAGTTCGCCAAGAAGCAGAATACTAGTTTAACTTTCTTGCGTCTTGTCTTCCTTTGCGGTCTTTGCGTCTTCGCGGTGAGAATTCCTTTATTCTTTTTAGATTCTTTACTATGAAGAAGTGCCCGTGCGCTTGAAATTGTATTTCGTACTATAAAGATGTTTTATGTAAAGTAATAAGCCTTTACTGATTTATTATGTGTTGCATAGATAAAGAATATGTTTGAGCATATCCCGAACAGAAATCATTGCGATGGGTTTGCCATCCTTTAATACAGGTAGATGTCTGTATCCGCCATTATCCATTTTGTGAAGAACAAAGGCCAGCCTATCAGTGGTTCGAACCGTTTCAGGTTCTTCGGTCATATAGTCGGAAATGGGTTTCTCTGCATAATCAGTTGGGTCATCAAGGACATGGTTAAGCATATCTCTTTCGCTAAAGATTCCGAGCATTTTATTTTGATCATCAACAACAAGAAGTGCGCCAATATTTTGATCAATCATAATATCGAGTGCTTTGGAAACAGGAGTGGAGGAATGGAGGATCACTGCGGGTGGTGGCTTTACAACGCCCACGGGATCTTCCATAAGGCTTCGTTCAACCCGATCATGAGCTACGGGGACATCGAAAGAGGAAAGGTCGAGCTTACAATTGCTGCAAGAATCGATGCCCGGATAATTTCGTTTGTTGCAATGGGGGCAGATCATGGTTTATTCCACAGGGAAGGAGTCGGGGCCTTCAAGGTCTAGTTTTGGTATTTCCGGGTTCGGAGTATTGGCGCCACGGTAAAAAGATTCATGATGGCAAACTCTTGTGACAGCCCTAAAAACCCCGATACATTCAGGGAAATCAGGGTTTTCAAGCGTTGCGAGCATCTGGGCTGCGAAGGGGCTTTCGCAAGCCTCATCATGAATCGCAGGTGCGGTTGATGCAGTATGGTTGGGCTGCACAAGGCTGACCGAAGCGTTTTCGAATTTGATTCCCTGCCTGCTCTGTGCGCCGTAAACCATAGGCTTGCCATGCTCTAGGTAAACAAGATGCTCAGGCCGATCGTGTTGGGTTGCAAGATTATCGAACACGAGATCGTTGTAGACTTTACAGTTCTGAAGGATTTCAACAAAAGCAAAACCCTTGTGAGCAGAAGCCCGTTGTAAGATGGTGCCCAGATGATCAACATCAACATCAAGTGATCGTGCGACGAAGGTAGCGCCAGCCGCTAATGTAAGTGCGCATGGGTGCCATGGATTATCGGAGGAACCTTCGGGGCATGTTGCGGTGAGGGTGCCGGGTCTGGTGGTTGCAGATTCCTGACCTCGGGAGAGCCCACGGATTTCATTGTTGATGAAAAGAACTTTGATATCAACATTGCGTCTGCAGGCATGCAATAGGTGTTGGGTTGCTGCGCCAAACCCTTCTCCATCCCCCAAAACAATCCAAACGGTGAGGTTGGGTTGGGCAAGTTTAAGCCCCATTCCAGCAGAAACTGCACCACCATGCAGACCACGAAATCCGTAGGTGCTAAGGTAGTTTGGCATTCGCGATGCGCAGCCTATGCCTGAAAGAAAAACTTGTTCCTCCCTAAGTAGTGGCATGTCTGCGAGCGTTTTTTTGATTTGAGCGAGGATTGCGAAATCGCCACACCCCGGGCACCATCGCACTTCTTGTGCCGAGGCAAAATCAGTGGGTTGATTTTGGGTGATCATGAAGATTCTCCCCGAGCGAATTGAACGATGGCTTGTTCCACTTGGGAGATGACAAAGTTTAGCCCATCCTGCCTAGTGAAGCTGATGCCATTGAATTCAAATTTTTCTTTTAGTAAAGCAAAGAGCCTGCCTGAGTTTAATTCTGCGACGATAACTTTAGGATAGGAGTTAAGAACCATCTGCATGTTTTTCGGAAGTGGATTGAGAAAGCGGAGGTGTGCGAAGGCTACGCTGATGCCGTTTTTTCTTGCCAATGCGGTAGCTGCTTCGAGAACATTTTTAGTCCCGCCCCATCCCAGTAGAAGAATCTGCGCATCGTTGTCGCCAGAAACAGGAAGAGGCCCAAGAAATTCTGCAATTCTTTGCATGCGCGCAGCACGATGGCGGTTCATTGCAAGGTGATCTAGCGGAAGAAAACTAACCTGAGGACTATTTAACTTGCGTTCGTTACCACCCAAGCGATGCTCTTTACCTGGTGTGCCCGGTGTGATCCATGGCCTTGCAAGATGATCATCACATTCGTAAGGACCAGAGGAGGAATCCGAGGCGAAGTGTGGGAATTCAAAATCGGGAAGCGATTCGGTTTCGGGTATAAGCCAAGATTCACTGGCCCGCGAATTCAAAAGATCATGAAGGATGCAAACCGGTGCGAGAAAGCGCATTGCAACTTTGGCAGCAAGCAGGGTTAACGCAAAACAATCCGAAGGAGAATCGGGTGCCAGCACTACAAGAGGGGCTTCCCCATTTCTTCCCATCAATGCCATGCCTAGATCGGATTGTGCGACTCGCTGGGGCAATCCTGTCGAAATTCCTGCGCGTTGGTATTCAAGCAGCAATAGTGGAAGCTCTGCTGCAGACGCCAGGCTTACAACTTCTGATTGATGCGGAAACCCGATGCCTGAAACTGCGGTGCATCCCAGGCCCCCGCCATACGAAACGCCAATTGCGATGGAAGCAGCAGCGTGTTCATCATCAGCAAGAATGAAGGAAAACCCATCGCCAGTATTCTTGGCAGCGAGTGAGCTGATTTCATGAGAGGGCGGCCTAGAGGTTGATGCGAGCAAAACGGGTCTGTTGGTTTTTAAAGCAACATGTTTGAGAGCAAGAAGCGAGGCATCGTTGCCCGAGATCATGCGACACATCCGCCCTTTTTTACTCAGAGATTCTACGGGGTGGTAGGCGGGAACTTGGGGAAAGACATTGGCAGTTTCAGAATAGATGAACCCTGCCTTGAACGCTTTTTGTGAAGCATCGAGAATCGAAGGGTTCACCGAAAACTTTTGTTTTAACCAGCGCAATACGGGGTCGATTGGAATGGAGTAATACCACAAAAGCATACCTAGTGCGAAGAGGTTTCTGCAACGATCAACTTCGCGGTAGGAAAGTAGCGCACCTTTTTCGCCTGCCCGAGTCAGGTTGATTGCATGGTTCGTAAGTTGTGCCATGGGTACCGAGATCGTGCGATGGAAAAGCTGATTCTTTCCTGCGAGTGGATTTTCGAGGTAACCTGCACAGGCAAGCTCATCTGGTCCAAATGAATCCGAGTTGGCGAGCAGAATGCCATCTTTTTCAAGACTGCTTTCGTGCAACTTTAAACCTGCGGGGTTCATCGCAAGGAGGAAACTGGTGCGGTCATCGATCGGCTCATGGTAGGGCGCAAAGGCCAGGGAACTTGTATAAACCCCTGCTAGGGTGTTGGCATGAGCACGAATTTCAGCAGGGTATTCTGGTACCGAATAAAGATGATACCCGCGCGAGCCTGCTGCCAAGGCAAACAAGTGCGATAACATTGCTATGCCATCATGCGCATCGCCTGTCATTCGGAGCGCATGGGCAGGAGCTAAAGGCAACGAAGGTGCACCAAGATCTGGTTTACCTGGGTTGACAACTTTTTCTTCCATGCGATTCGCTTGCCTTTATTGAAATTCAATTATCGTTTAAAATCATGCCCCTTCCGCACAAGGCGGGTACTGAGTCGGATCGGGAGGCAGATTAAATACTGCGGTGGGAAAATGCCCAGCGAGGTAATGCACGATTCTTTTAACCGATAAGATGCCCATCGGTTTATTCTGGTTATCTAGTACGGGCAGATGCCTGTAGTTGCCTTCCTGCATTTTACGAATTGCAGAACTGATGGAGTCGGTGGGCGAAACCACCTCAGGGCTGGGAGTCATTACTTGTTGAATGGGGGAGTCTAGTGGAAGCCTGCGGGCAAGTACTCTGCGGATGAGATCTCGTTCGGTAAAGAGGCCCAGCAAATGATCTTCTCTGCAAATAAGAACGCAGCCTATTTTTTTTTCGCGCATTAAACAAATAGCTTGCGTGACCGTGGCTTCAGGCAATAAGCGATAATCTTCCGTGGGCTTAAGCCTGATTACGCTTTCGACTTTTAAATTTCGGGCAAGTTCCATGCAGCAGTCCAAAAAAGGTTGGTCTGAAACAGCACATTAAAAAGGTCTGATCCCCAAAAAAAAATCGTTCATCAATCCAAATTTACTAGAATCTCTGTTAAAATTAGGTAAGTTAATTCTAGACCTTAAAAGAATGTAAGTTACCTTACCTCTATATTATTGAAAATTGGTCCTTTGTTAATTTGATGAATCAACATTATTGAACAAGACCGCTTTATAAAACAG
>CAMDHK010000244.1 GCA_945897965.1 Candidatus Kuenenia stuttgartensis
TCAACAGCATTTTTAAAAGGAGTTCCTATGCAAGATTTTAACGCAGATATAATACGGTGCACAACCGCCATTGAGTTAAATCCAAAAGATGTGAGCGCCTACCTAGCTCGAGGCAGAGCACATCGGTTTCAAGGTGAAAACCAAGAAGCAATTGATGATTATTCAAAAGCTATCGAACTTTCCCCAAAAGATTCCTCAGGTTACACCAACCGCGAACAAGTTTACAGATCCATGGGTAAAATTAAAGAAGCTGATGCAGATTTTGCAAAGGCCAAACAATTACAAGTAAAGCGCTAAACTAGCATTTATAAACGAGCAAATAATTGCCCAACATTCAAAGGTAATGAAGGTAAGTATTTGTTCGTTTATCCTGTATTAAAAAAACATATTCACAGATTTCAAAACAATATTATAACAATGATTCGGTATTGTTTACAGGAGTTGTAATTATTGCCAAACAAGAAGGGCACAGGCACTTTTTCCCCTGCAATTCTCTTTGAGAAAACTCTTACCCCAACAACTTTCAACACCTGCAACTACCTCACAAGTAAAATACTTATTACACTTGCGGCAAACGGAATTACTTACTAGTTGCAACTCCATAAATGTTCCTATCCCAATTTCATCTAACAGTTATTGAAAAATTATAAAGAAAGAACATATCAGGGCTAATTGCTTAGTCTTACTTAAAGAGCAATTTTCACCATAAAAGGTTAAATTGTTTTTAACCAAATATCACTATGGCCTTATACAAAAATTCTTAACACAAGAACCATTGCGCATTTAATAAATCGTGTTAATATAAAAAAATCAATTGTTAAATATTTTACTGAGGTTGTGCATTTGTTGATTTTCAATTTCAAAACAGGCTTCACCTGAGTCACTTGCCACTAGTCAGCGGCGTTTCCGCTATTTCTCTTACTTACTATTGAATACCACTACACCGACTAAAAGGTGATCCATATAGAATGTTTCGTTTAGCTGGCTAAATGTTTAGCTGGCTGCTTTTGGTTCTTAAACTTAGGAGATTGATATGAATTTTTTCCGAATGTTTGCTGTTTGCACACTTGGTTTAGGGTTAGTAATCGGCAGTACCAAAGCTGCTGATGCAGTTAAATCTGGGCCACAAGTTGAAGAAAACGTCCCTGGTCCATTTCATCCGCTAAATGTAACGGGGGAAAGCGCTGGGCAAAGGAGTTGTCTGTACTGTTCGAATGGCGACAACCCTGTAGCAGTTATTTTCGCACGCAAGCCAGATGAATCCCTTACCAAGCTTATCAAGAAAATTGATGAAGCAACTGGTAAAAATAGCACTGCCATGATGGGCAGCTATGTGGTTTTTCTTTCTGATTCACAAGATTTGGAAGCCAAATTGAAAGCCATGGCTACCAAAGAAAAGGTAAAGAACACCGTACTCAGCATAGATAATCCTGCAGGCCCTGAAAAATACAATATTAGCAAAGATGCAGATGTAACGGTTCTGCTTTACACGGGTAGAGTTGTTAAAGCTAATCATGCATTCAAGGGCGCTCTTAAAGACTCTGATATCGAAAAGATCACTGGCGATATTTCAAAAATCATCAAGTAAACACTTGTAGGTTTAGATTTACCATTAAAAAGCTCGGCCCTTTCTAAGGGTTGGGCTTTTTTAATTACAACAACCACTACTCGCCCCCTTTACCCTATCTTCGGCAAATTTACAGTCATACCGGTTCTTCAACTGCTATTTATTGCAATTCTCGAAGATTAATCGTTATTCCTTGACAAAATTTAAAGACAGCCTCTAAAATAATATTATGATTTTTTACAGTAAAACTATTGGTCGAAATATACTTTTGACTTTTACGCTGATTAGCATCGTATTAGGGTGGCTCGTGCCTACAATTTCTTGTGCCTGCTCCAACTCATCAAATATTTCAATTACTCAAAAACTAGAAAATCTTGAACCATCTTGCTGCTTGAAATGCAAGGAATTACGAAATTGTTCATGCTGTATAATTGACGAAAACCAAGTAGTTTCAATTTCTAATATTATTAGCGCCACCGGATGCCAATGCGCATTTCATTCAAATGGTTTACCTTCATCAAAAATGCTTATTCCAGAAATCGCAAATTCACTCAATCTAAAACCACAACTAATTAATTGTGCCAGTACTTTTTTGTTGAACACAAACTTGATTCGAGCTTTATCAAGGAAAATTGACCATTGCTCTTTTAAAATTAAAAATTCAAATTTATTAATAGTGATTTATTGCAAACTCAACATTTAAATTCCCGTCTTATTACTTAATTTCAGCAAAACATATTCACCAACTTGCAATATAAAACGACCTAAGCTTTTTTGAAGGAGCTAATCATGGAAACCCCCAATAAAAACGGATTAAGTTGGTTTCAACTTCTTGTACTAACCCCCCTTGCAAGGCTTCGGTTTATTTTAATTCTTGGTGCAATAGGTTTGGCCCTAGCAAAGTGGGATACTCTAATTGCCCTTGGGCAAAAATGGTCGTGGAACCGTCAGGGAACGGAAGGTCCAGGTGAAGGTTTTGAATATTTCTGCCCCATGCACCCCACATTCATAAGTGAGAAAAAAAACGAGAAATGCCCGATATGCTTTATGGGTTTAAGCAAACGAAAAAAAGGACTTTCTTCTCCGGATGTGCTTCCATCTGGAGTAGTCAGCAGGGTTCAATTAACACCATACAGGGTGGTTCTGGCTGGGGTTAGAACTCAACCGGTATCCTATGCTCAACTCATCAAAGAAATCAGCACAGTTGGAACCGTGGAATTTGATGAAAGGGAACTAAAGCACGTTGCTGCCCGTGTTAAAGGAAGAATAGAAAAACTGTTGGTAAATCAAACAGGCCAGATGGTTCATCAAGGTGATGAACTAGCGGTTTTATTTAGCCCTGACATGATTATCACGGTGCAAAATCTTCTCGATGCACGAAGATCAAACAACCCTGGTCTCGAAAAAATCTCACGCGAACGCTTAGAACTATGGGGCGTTGGACCTATCGAAATTGAAAAAATCATCCGCGATGGTGTACCTGTTCAAAGAATTGCAATTCGTTCACCAATTAACGGCCATGTGTTAAAAAAGTACCCTAAGGAAGGACAATATGTCGAAGAAGGAGGCCCCCTTTATGATGTTGCAAATCTTGAACGCGTTTGGGTTCTAGCTCAACTTTACGAGGACGACCTTGGTTTTTTTACACCGGTGAATCATCAATTGGACCAAGAGAAAAATAACACTAACCATTGGAAGGTATTTGCTACCAGCAGAGCTTACCCAGGGGAAAAATTCGAAGGAACTCTTTCTTTTATTTACCCCCATGTTGATCAAGAAACCCGAACTCTCTCCGTTCGCTTTGAAATGGCTAATCCTGGAAATCGCTTACGCCCAGGCATGGCTACAAAAGTTGAACTGCAAACAAATGCTTCGGAACTTGCACACTTTAAACGGGCTGATGGTAAAGCGCTATTCCCTTTTCAAATCAAAGGCGACAAAGTTCTTTCAATAACCGAGGATAGCGTGATTGATACAGGCTCCTCACAAGTTGTGTATAAGCAGGAATCACCGGGCGTTTATGTGGGAGTAAGCGTCCAATTAGGCCCACGCATGAAACTTCCGAATGGGCAATCTGCTTTCCCTGTATATTCGGGGATCAAAGAAGGAGACGATATTGTCACTCAAGGCTCTTTCCTTGTTGATGCTGAAACTCGCTTAAATCCTGCATTGGGTTCGATTTATTTTGGGGGCAGCGGATCAAGCAAGGCCGCAATCCGCCCCTCTACACCCGATGACGAAGAAGCAACCATTGCTGCAAATCTTGGCAAACTATCACCGGCGGATAAGAAGTTAGCGCTAGAGCAACTGTTATGCGTCAGCCAAGAAAATTCAAAACTTGGCTCCATGGGTGTACCTATCAAATTTACCATTGAGGGCCAAACGGCCTTCGTTTGCTGTGATGGGTGTTTGAAGGATGCGAAGACGGAATCAGCAAAAACCATATCACGATTAAAAATGCTCAAAAGCAAGAATCCTGCACCTAAAGAAAAAGCAGGAGTCACGCCATGATCGGAAAATGGATTGAATTCTCAATTCGAAACCCTTTAGTAGTAATCATGATTTCCTTAGCCCTTGCCGACTGGGGAATTTATGCCGCATACGATACCCCAATTGATGCAATACCCGATCTTGGAGAAAACCAAGTTATTGTTTTTGCTGACTGGCCAGGTCGCAGTCCTCGCGAAATAGAAGATCAAGTTACCTACCCGCTTTCCAGAAAACTTCAGGGTTTAGCGGGGGTTCGAACACTCCGATCTTCTTCTGAATTTAATTTCTCAATGATCACTGTCATTTTTGAAGACAAGATAAATTTCTACTTTGCACGACAACGCGTATTAGAGCGCCTAGCTGAAAATTCAGATAAACTTCCTGCAGGAGTCACCCCCTACCTAGCACCTGACGCAACTTCATTAGGGCAAATCTATTGGTACACGGTGGAACCAACCCCGGGAACAACTATTGATTCTTCAAGATTGTGGGGGCTTAATAAATTCCTGATCGCGCCACAGATAAATTCCGCTCCGGGCGTTGCTGAAGTTGCAAGCGTAGGCGGTATGCCAATGGAATATCAAATTGATGTCAACCCGGAAAATCTTCGTGCCTACGGCATCAGCTTGGGTGAACTATTTGACTCAGTTTCTCGATCAAACCAACCTGCAGGTGGGGGCGTTATTCAAAAAAACAACGCTGAATATATCGTTCGGGGTATAGGGTGGATTCGCGGAAAAGAAGACATCGAAAACACCATTATCAAAGAGGTGGAAGGCACGCCTATTTATGTAAAAACAATTGCAACAGTTCAAACAGGCACCCGATTCCGCAGAGGCGTTTTCGAAAAAAATGGATCCGAAGTTGTTGGGGGCGTTGTTTTAATGCGCTATGGCGAAAACCCTCTTGCCGTTACCGCGAGGGTCAAAGAAAAAATACGATTACTGCTTCCTAGTCTTCCTGCAGGCGTTCGTATTGTTCCCGCCTATGATCGTACAAGGCTTATCGAGGGCGCCATCAACACCTTAGCCGAGGTTATGTGGCATGAAATGGTTATTGCTGCGGTTGCTATAATTTTAATTCTTGGGCATATTCGCAGCGTTTTTGTAATCTGCATCACCCTACCACTTTCGGTTCTTTTTTCATTTTCAATGATGTGGGTACTTCGCCACCTCGGAATCATTGATATTCAAGCAAACATAATGTCACTTGCTGGAATTACGATTTCAATAGGGGTATTGGTCGACCAAGCAATCGTTATGGTTGAAAATGCATCACACCATCTTAAAGAAAAATTCGGAAACAACAATGTCTCTGGAGACAACACAGATCTTATTATAAAAGCATGCGTTTCTGTAGGCAGACCAATCTTTTTCTCCATCCTAATCATGCTTCTTTCATTCATCCCGGTATTTCTACTTTCAGGAAGAGAGGGAAAATTATTTCACCCACTCGCATACACTAAAACATTTGCCCTAATTGGAACTGCACTTTTTTCAGTAACTTTAGTCCCCGCACTTATCCCTCTTTTAATCCGCGGGCGATTGCGTTCAGAACAAGAAAACCTAATTGTTCGTAGTTTCATATCTATCTACAGGCCATTCCTTTCTTGGTTTATGCCCCGTATTAATCTTGTTATGTGGATGTTCGCAGCCCTACTTATTCTCGCAGCGGGGATTTTTCCCCTGCAGGCATTAGTAGGGTTGGGTGCTTCAGAAACAGCTTGGCAAAATATGTTCCTTGCTGTTCTAGCAATAGTTACAAGCATTACCGTAATGTCGACGATGGGTGGTATGAATCAGATATTTTCACTTGTCACCCTGATTGCTTTGGGAGTTTGCGCCCACAGTTTTCCGAAAATCGGCGTTGCATTCATGCCTGCACTCGATGAGGGCACTACCCTTGATATGCCGGTCACTGTGCCCAGGGCGAGCGTTACCCAGGTTATTGATGACCTAAAAGCTAGGGATGC
>CAMDHK010000245.1 GCA_945897965.1 Candidatus Kuenenia stuttgartensis
TGTCCCAGTTCTAATCTTAGGTATCGGTTGTATTTGTTTTGGTTTTTCATTTTGCAACAACACAACCCGGGTATTGAATCATGAAAGTTCCGATTCGCTGGCTCAAAGATTATGTAGACTTCGACCTTTCACTCGAGGCTTTAGTCAACCGACTAGCACTTGCAGGGCTTGAAGTATCTGGCATCAAGCACTGGGGCGTTCCTGCACCTGAAGGACTAAGACTTGGAACAGAAGACCCCTACCCTGTTTGGGATAAAGACAAAATCATAATCGGGTTGGTCACAAAGGTTGATAAGCACCCCGATGCAGACAGGCTTAAACTTCCTACCGTTGAGTATGGCTTGGGCAGGTCGATAACGATGGTTACTGGGGCGCCTAATCTTGCTGTCGGTGATACGGGCCAAAAAATTATTCTTGCACTTTCGGGCTCCGTGCTTTTCGATGGCCATGCCACTCCAAAGGTTTTAAAAGAACTTAAGCCCGGAAAAATCAGGGGTATTACCAGCGATGGCATGGTTTGTTCCGGCTTTGAACTTGGTATCTCCGAAGATCATGATGGCATCATCATTCTTGAAGATGATGCGCCTGTGGGCATGCCCCTTGCTGATTATTTTGGTGATTCCATCATCGAAATCGACATTCTGCCTAACAAGGCCCGTTGCCTTTCGATGATAGGCATTGCACGCGAAGTCGCAGCAATGACCGGGGGCAAATTGAAATCCTTTGAACACAAACCAAATACCTTTGGCCCTGCAATTACGGGCAAGGTAAATGTTGTCATCCAAGACACCTCTGCATGCCATCGCTATACCGCTTCGCTCATTGAGAACATAAAAGTTGCCCCCTCCCCTGCGTTTTTAAAGCGTAGGTTGCATCAGGCTGGCATGAGGCCAATCAACAATATTGTCGATATCACGAATTATGTAATGCTTGAACAGGGCCAACCGCTGCACGCATTCGATTACGATATTCTCTGCTCAAGAGCCAAAGAAAAAACTCCCGAGATCGTTATCCGTTTCGCTACCAAGGGTGAAAAGATCAAGACTTTAGACGGTTTAGATCGCGAACTCTCTACTGAAACTCTTGTTATTGCAGATGCGCTTGGGCCAATTGCAATCGCAGGATTAATGGGGGGCGCTGAAACCGAAGTTACCGAATCCACCACGCGGGTTATGCTTGAAAGTGCAAACTTTGATTTCCTTGCAATTCGCAAAGCAATGAAATCCATGGCTCTTCCCAGCGAAGCAGCAACCCGGTTTAGCAAAGGCATACACCCCGATCAAGTAATCGGGGGCGCCAACCGAGCCCTGCAATTAATGCAAGAATTTGCCCACGGCCTGCCCGCTGAAGGTAAGATCGATTGTTATCCCTCCCCCAAACCCTTGCAGGTTATTGATTTCTCTCTTGCGGAAGCCAAGCGCATTCTTGGGATCGCAATCCCCATCGAGGAATGCACCAAACTTTTAACTTCCCTCGAGTTTAAAGTTGAAAAAGTAAGCAACGAAATGCTTAGGGTTACTGCGCCAACCCATCGATTAGATATCCAAGTTGGGGTTGCAGATCTTCTTGAAGATATCGCACGACTGTACGGGTACGATAAGTTTCCCGAAACCAGCCTTTCAGAGCAATTACCACCGGTTTTGATCGATCCAGAGCTTGATTTTGAACGAAAAATAAAAGACACACTCGTTCACCTTGGCTTACAAGAAACGATTGCCTACTCGCTAACATCACCCGAAGCAGAATCTGCTTTTCTAGAATCCTCGAAGCCAGCTTATGTAACATTGCTTAACCCTATCAGTAGCGAACGCACTGTTATGCGCCAAAGCCTGATGGCAAGCATTGTCTCGCTGGCCCAAGCCAACCTGAAACACACCGAATGCGTCAAGCTTTTCGAAGTGGGCAAAGTGTATCAAAAAGTCAGTGGCCAAGCATTGCCTGCAGAGCCCTACAAACTGGCGATTGCAATTTGTGGTCCACGAAACAAACCCTTCTGGGTGGAAGACGCCTCCGGTAAAAACAATTTGAATTTCTATGATTTGAAAGGCATCGTGGAGGGACTTGCTTCCGGGGTTCATCTGGAAAAGGTTTCGTTCAAACCAGGCAACCACCCTGCCCTTCATCCAGGCAAATGCGCAGCTCTGTTAATTCGTGACAAAGTTGCAGGAATGTTTGGCGTCTTGCATCCGAAACTTGCATCCACCCTTGGGCTGGATAATCACGAAATAATCGCAGCAGAATTCGACTTGCTGACTCTGGCTTCGGGCCTTCCTGTAAGATATTTGTCCAAGCCCGTCTCGCGCTTCCCTGCTGCGCTTAGGGATATTGCTGTGGTCGTTGATCAATCCATCACAGGCCAAACAGTTACCGCCGAAATTCAGGCTGCAGGGGGCAATGTTCTTAAAGTTGCAAGGTTATTTGATATTTATCAAGGAGATCGAGTTCCCACAGGAACCAAAAGTCTTGCTTTTGCCCTTAGTTATCAGGCTGATGATCGCACGCTTAACGACAAAGAAGTTGACAAGCTGCACAAGAAAATTGAAGACAGGCTAAAGCATGTGCTGAAAGCCCAGATTCGTGGAAAAGAAGTTTAATTGATAACCACCAAGTTTAAGGGGGTTAACGAGTATGAGCTCCCCAGATCCTGAAAAATCAAACCCTGAAGTCAATGTAGGCGACTTCCTCATGTCCCTCATGCGCAGCAAATTGATGGACAAGGTGGAAGTTGTTGTGCTTTATAACAACCTTGATAAAACCATCCGAAGCGAACCCAACCTCATCGCAGAATATTTAGTCAAGGCTGGAAAGATCACACGATTTCAATCAGAGCGAATATTAAAAGGTAAATCCCGTGGCTTGGTAATGAAAGATTACCAAGTGCTTTCTGTTTTGGGCAGAGGTGGAATGAGCACCGTTTACCTCGCCAGAAAAAATGATGATAAATTAAACTTCGTTAGCATGAAGGTGCTTCGCAATCTCAAAACCGAAAGGCAAGACAGACTCATCGCCCGGTTTAAAAGAGAATTTTACATCGCCCAAAAACTTGATCACCCCAATGTCGTGAAAGTTTTCAGCCTTGAAGATTTCGCGGGGCTTAACTATATGCTCATCGAATTCATCCAAGGCAAATCACTCCAAAAAATCATCGACGACTCTGGCGCAATCTCTCAGGATCTTGCAATAAAGTTAATGCGCCATACTTTGACGGCCCTTGCTCATTGCCATCAACACGGTGTTATCCACCGCGATATCAAGCCTTCAAACATCATGGTAACCCCTGAAAACCAAGCCAAGTTGTTTGACTTTGGGTTAGCATTTGTCCAAGGTGAAAAAGATGAAGACCTTAAAATCATCGGCGGTAAGGGCTACATTGTGGGCACCATGGATTATATTGCACCGGAGCAATCCTATAACTCCGTCGAGATCGATGGCAGAGCCGACCTTTATGGGTTGGGGTGCACTTTTTATCATGCCTTAACAGGAAAACTACCTTACCCAGGCTTAGAGAAGAAAGACAAAATCAAAGCTCAACGCAGTAAGGAAAAATCTGAACCCATCACGAATTTCCGCACCGATCTTTCCGATTGGTTTGTGGAATTGGTCGAACGCATGATGAACAAGTCTAAAGATAACAGGCCAGATTCTGCCATGACTGTGCTTCTCGAACTCGATCTGATGACACCCCCGCCTCTTCCGGATTGGTTTGATTCCGAAGACGATGAAGACTAAAGAAATCCCTCTTTTTGATTACACAATGTTAATCAGTACCGTGAATTCGTAATTTAGCGACTCGAGGTAATAAAGAATTCAAAGGATTTTGATATTTTCTCGGTTTATCGATTGCTGATTGTCAGAATACAGAATATATTATTAGAACAATTTGGTGAGTTTCTTATCCAGAGTGGCAGAGGGATTAGGCCCGTCGAAGCCACAGCAACCGGTCGAAGCGTTTATTCGCGACGATGCTGGTGCTACCTCCTACCCGGGTTTGCCGGGAGAGATAAGAAGTGACGTAATGCACGCCCCTTTTTTATCTCCAAGCTTAAATATCCTCCTCTGGAAAAGACTACCAATTTTAAAGCAGGTTATTGTCCTGCGTACATGGAGGAAAGACAAGTGTCTTCCAGTTTTGTAAAAGGCATGAAGTGCCGTTTGTGTGGCAAGTTATACCCCGTAACCCCTGTCAATTTCTGCCAGGACGATTTCGGCCCATTGGAAATCGATTACGACTATGAAGGCCTAAAAGGCGTTCTTACCAAAGATAAAATAGAAGCCCGCACCTTCAACATGTGGCGCTACCAAGAACTGCTTCCGATCGATGGTGAACCCACCGTAGGATTGCATGTTGGGGGCACGCCATTAATTCGAGCAGACCGCTTGGCAAAAGAAATTGGGGTCAAAAATCTATGGATAAAAAATGATGCGGTCAACTTCCCCACCCTTTCCTTCAAGGATCGTGTGGTAGCAGTTGCATTAAGCAAGGCCCGTGAGTTTGGTCTGCAAACCGTGGGTTGCGCCTCTACCGGAAATCTCGCCAACAGTGTTGCAGCCAATGCTGCATCTGCTGGAATGCAAAGCTATATCTTTATTCCCTCCGATCTTGAAAGAGCCAAGGTGATGGGGACTTCGGTTTATGGCGCCAATGTGATTAAAGTGCGTGGCACCTACGACGAAGTAAACAGGCTTTGCACTCAGGTGGCGTTTAAGTTTGGCTGGGGATTTGTGAACATCAACCTCCGTCCATTTTATGCCGAAGGTTCTAAATCTATGGGCTTTGAAATTGCAGAGCAACTAGGCTGGCGAACCCCTCAGCATGTGGTCAGCCCGATGGCGGGTGGCGCACTTGTTGGCAAAGTCAGCAAGGCCTTCCAAGAACTTTACAAGATCGACCTTCTTAAGCAGGAACCCTCCACCAAATTTTATGGTGCCCAAGCCACAGGCTGTAACCCAATCAGTGGAGCAGTGAAAAACGGCTGGGAATCTCATCGCCCTGTTCGGAAACCAAATACCATTTGCAAATCCCTCGCCATTGGCGATCCTGCTGATGGCTACTTCGCGGCCAAGCTTATTCGCGAAAGTGGTGGCTGGGCCGAAGATGTTACCGATGATGAAATCAGGGAAGGCATGCTTTTACTTGCAAAAACAGAAGGCGTGTTTGCTGAAACTGCAGGTGGTGTTACTGTCGCAACCGCTCGCAAATTGGTCGAGCAAGGCCGTATTCCCAAAAATGAAGAAATCGTTCTCCTCATTACAGGCAATGGTCTTAAAACTCAGGATTCCCTAACGACTCAACTAGGCGAACCTGTTACCATTGGGACCTCGCTCGATGAGTTCGTAGCCACCATGGAAAATACCCAAGAACCTGTTCTTGCATAATCCTTATTATCTGGCTTCTTTTTATATGCGGGCTTTTCCGCCGGAAGGTATTTATGGCAGTTAAAATTCAAATCCCTACTCCACTCCGACCTCATGCGGGCAATCTCGCTTCGATTGAAGTTAGTGCCAACACCGTAGGCGAAGCACTTGGCGAACTTTGTAAACTTCACCCAGCAATGGAACAACGGTTGTTCGATAATGGCCAGTTGCGCAGATTTGTAAACATCTTTATCAATGACGAAGATATGCGATACCTCGAAAACCTTGCCACCCCTGTAAAAGATGGCGACGAAGTAGCAATTATCCCGGCAGTAGCAGGAGGTTAATATGGCAGACAACGAAGACATGGACGAAATGGAAGATATGGACGAAAACAGCATTGAAGTTCCAGAAGGAACTGCGATTTTCCCAGAGATTCCTGATCAGGTCGGAGCAAATCCCCTGCTTCTGAGCCTTCTGCATTTTGTTGTTTTCATCGCTGGCTCGGATGAGAACATTTGTAATCAGCAGGCAGGTGCTGCAATCTTGGATCAAGTTGCAACTTACCTTCAGCGCTTAAATGCCAAAGAAGTTGCAAGACTTAAAGAAGACCTTGCTGTTCTTGCTGCATTTGCTCGTGAAGAAAAATGGGGCGGCGGAAC
>CAMDHK010000246.1 GCA_945897965.1 Candidatus Kuenenia stuttgartensis
GGAAGCTGGTAGACAAGCATATTGGCGGAATCCATGCCATTACGAGAAGCATACGAATCGTAATTTTGCGCACCGAGTTCGACCCGTGCAACATCACGCAAATAAACCATCTGCCCAGAAGCGCTTGCCTTAACAACAATACCTTCGAATTGATCGGAATCGGAAAGCCTGCCTAGAGTGGTTACAGTCATTTGAAAGCGCTGTCCATCAGGGCTAGGTGGTTGACCAACCTGCCCCGCTGCCACCTGAACATTCTGCCTCGCCAGAGCTGCAGTTACATCTTGTGTTGTCAACTGCCGCGATGCAAGCTTGTCTGGATCCAGCCAGATGCGCATGGCATAAGCGCCAACGCCACGCACCAATACTTCCCCAACGCCATCGACCCGACTTAGTTCATCGCGTAAACGCAGAGTTGCATAATTCGACAAAAACAACCCATCAAATTTCTTACTAGGTGATGTCAGAGTTACAGCCATGATAATATTCGAGGATTGCTTCTTAACGGATAAGCCCTGCCTGCGAACTTCTTCGGGAAGACTAGGTTGGGCAATCGCCACCCGGTTCTGAACCAACACTTGGGCATCATCCAGATTTGTTCCAATTTCGAAAGTAATCGTAAGAGCATAGGTGCCATCGGAAGAACTTGTGGAAGTCATGTACATCATATTTTCGACGCCATTAACCTGTTGCTCGATGGGCGCAGCAACCGTATCGGCAACAACTTTTGCATTGGCGCCTGGGTATGCAGCACTCACGACTACGGTTGGGGGAACGATTGCGGGATAGCGTTCGACGGGCAATCGATACAGCGCAACTATTCCGAGAAGAATGGTAACGATGGCAATAACATTTGCAAAAACAGGGCGATCGATAAAGAACTTTGAAAGCATGAGGTACTCTAAATTCCTGCGATGCGGTAATGAATTATTTGGCGCCTGCAGATGCTGGTTGCTTAAGCTCGAAAGCCAAGGGAGCAACGGGCGTACCGGGTCGGGCCTTGGTCAAGCCATTAACCACCACTCGATCATTAATAGTTAAGCCACTTTCAATTGAAATCACAGCAGGCAATTGAACAACTTGATCCTTACCTTCGGGGGTAGTAGCAGGAGCAAACAAAGTCCAGCCCTGAGATTTGGCAGCATCGACTGGTGTACCTTTATAAATTTGCGGGCCAACTTGCACGGTTCGCTTTTGCACAACATCACCTTCGCCCAGCACATAAACAAATCGGCCTTCCTGCCCAGTCATCAAAGCATCTTCAGGGATAGCAGGCAGCGATCGTGGATCACCTGAAGGAACACGAACCCTTGCATAAAGGCCGGGGTATAGAAGATGCGTGTTGCCAGGTGGAATGCGCGGATTTGGGATACGGCCCCGCATCCGTACCGTGCCAGTACCTATATCTACCTTATTTTCTCGGAAGTCAATTTTGCCAGCATGGGGATATCCCTCATCGCTGGTCACACCAACCTCGAGGGGAAGCGAGCCACTAAGAACATCAGCTTGTTTACCTGCATGACGGGCTCGCTGAAATTCAACAAGATCGCGCTCCGGAATATCGAAATATACAAATAATGGATCCATGCTAACGATGGTGGTGAGCAAGGTTGCTTCATTTTGACCTACAAGATTTCCTCGAGTTACCAAGGCTCGCCCGATCTGCCCATTAATAGGAGAATGAATTTCCGCAAAGCTGAGTTGAAGCTTAGCGCCTTCTAATGCTGCCTGAGCTTGCAGCATGGTTGCTGCGGCAGTATCGCGAACTGCAACCCGTTGCTCAAAATCTTCGGTGCCAACCGCTCGAGTGCCAACAAGCCTGCTGCCACGATCTGCCTCGGATCGATACCTTTCAAACTCGGTGGTAGCTTTGCGAAGATCAGCTTCGGTTCTTTTCACTGCTGCAGAATGTTCGCGGGGATCAATCTTAAAAAGCAATGCTCCTTTTTTAACTTCCTCGCCTTCGGTAAAGGCTATCTCATTAAGAAACCCTTTTACACGAGCTTGGATATGAACTGTTTCGATGGCATCCAAGTTACCGTTGTATTCGTGGTAATTTTGAACAGTGTAGAGAACTGGTTTTGTAACGCTTACTACGGGAGGTGGAAATGCTGGGGGAGCCATTTTTTTTTGATCACAGCCCACCAAACATATCGAAATGCCCAATAGCAGACCGATTGCAAACAGATGGCGACAGATAATAATCAAGGGGTTGACTCCAAGCATTAACGGGGTGATTCCACCGGATCTTTACTTAATGAAAGCCCATGGCACACTATTAATCATTATACAGAGTTTGCGCTTACTTGGATTACCGGGAGTTTTACTAGAAGAAATGCAAAATAGTATCGAAAAGAGAATGATTTTCCTATTCGCAGCATGAGTATTAATTCTTGTTAGGTGGTAACAGCTTGATCATCGCCTTGCCCATGGATTCGCCTATCAAGTAATAAGTTTCGGCATTTGAATTCCAATGATAGCCCTGACCACTAGGGGACTGCTCTTTTTCACGCCAGAAACTTTTGGTGCCCACGAAGGCGACATTGCCTTTAAATTCTGGCTGCTCAGCAACAGCGGCTTGTGCCTTCATAAGTGAAAGGGCGCGTGGATGTTTTTCCTCTGGGCCGGTCATGCCGGTTTCAGCAATGACAAAAGGCATCTTAGGAGTGCCAAGATCTTTGCGGATGTCGCGAATAAAGTGTGCCATGTTACTTTGATATTCTGCGTTGAACTTATCGCTAATTCGATCGTTCCAACCTTGATGCCAGCCAAAGCCAGCAATCACAAATTCTCCATCACTACCTGGAACAAGATCTTTGATGTTAGCGAGAGCAGATTTGGTTAGGGCCAGTGTTTCACGATAGTATTTGCCCAAGATGGCAGGATCTTTCGCAATCTCAGCATCACTTTTCTCACCTAGTGAGTAAGGAAGTTTGCCTGCGCTAGGCGGGCGAAAATCAACCGCAAGGCTCTTGCCGCCCCACGCACATTTGATGAGCAAAACCTGTTCTTCGAAAGCATCGCCCACCACCCAGCCGAAACCTAGCTCGGGTCCTATTGTTTCTTTTTTTGATCCAAAACCTACTGTGAGGGGGCCCTTGCGATCAAGATAACTAATAAACACATCATCCCGACTGCGCCAATTCTTGGACGAATCAACAAGGGTAGAAAACTGTTTGGCAGTGGCGGGATCCTTCACAAGATATTCCAGCGAGCCTTTACCACCGTTACGCTGCGGCTCCGACTTTATAACGCCCGCACCCTCCATGTTTGATTGGCCTGCGAGGATGAAAACTTTGATCGGCTTGGCAGTTGCCTTATCGCAAAAGCCAATAGTAACTATTGCGACAATCATAAATAAAAGTGGATTTTTCATATTGCACATTATCACTGTAGTTAAAGCTTTTATAAAGATAAAAGTGGTAAATTAAGTGTAATTAAAGATGTAAGAAATACTTGGTCATCTTGTTGCCAGTATTCGCAAGGTACCCATTAATCCTTTAAATCCAAGATGATCTTGGGATTGCCGGTATCTGGCAGTTCAAGACCCAAGCCAGATAATTCAGGGCTTCCAAACTTTTTGGGTATCAACCATCGCTCTTCAGGCATGGGAGGTATAACACTTGAGATTTCATTCTCCGCTCCTTGCTTGGTTTTGACGATCATTTCAAGCTTGCGAACAGAAACAGCTTGTTTACCTGGGGCAGCACCATCGTCTTTATTGAAAGTAGTAAGCTTAAAGTTGCCTGCGGAATCGGTTTGGGCATAGGCGGTTGTAGCAGATTCCAGGTTGGTGAAGATAACGCTGGCATCCGGAAGAGGTGCGCCTTTATAAAGAACAGTCCCCATCGCAACAACCACTTTGGGTCTGCCATTTAAAGATGGATCCTGACCGGAACATCCGATCATAATAGATGTAAGTAATAGCATCCACCGGGCCATCATAAAACCTCCACAACAAAAACAGATTGATTAGAAATCGCTTGGAACCTCACCACCAGCAATGGTACCCAATGCGCCCCACACACCATAAGGACTGGGGGTATTCATGGATTCTGCAGCACCGGAATTCCCAGCATTGATATTCGAGGTAATAAAACGAACAGAACCATCAGTCATAGATGCGTTAACCCCTCCCAAATGCCTACTTTGGGCAGTAAATATCCCATAGGAATTGGACCCCGCTGCCATGCAGGAAGGCTTATTTGGAGGAAGCACGGTGGTGAATCCGGTGAACTGGGTCATGCCATCATTCCAGCGGGTACCGCCATAATAACCATCCATCACCACCCCTGTATTAAATTGATTTGGCGACTGGTTGGCAGCAAGCAGACACAGAGTCGGATTAGTGGAAATGGTTGCACCAATGTTAGCTGCAATGTTGCCAAAGATAGACATTGCACCCATCTTAAAAACTCGTTCAGAAAGGGCGAGAGTGTTACTAGTGCCATCAGTGATATCAGAGATTTTAATTGCGCTAGCGTTGCCAAAGACACCCCGCTTTTGAAAGGCAGAGTTCAAGGCAGTAGCTGAAATCACATCTCCCCAGCAAGCCATGTAATTAGTTGAAGCAATGCTAACAGTACGGCCCCCGCGATTATCATACTGGGGCGTATCGGAGTTACAGTGAAGCATTTTCATTTGGTAGGCAACGCCCCAAGGGTCAAAGTTTTGATCCCAGGGAAAAGGTGGTGTGGTGTAGGTGTTTGCGCCATAGGTTCCACCTGCCCAAATCAATTTGATCAGATTGTCACCCTCATAATAAGGTGCAAGAAAAACAAACGCACTAAGGCGGCCTTGGGATGTTGCTGGCCCACCCATCCCGCCTGGAAAACTATTGTTTACACTATGATAACTATGCAGCGCCAAGCCCAACTGCTTTAAAGAATTAGCACACTTCATCCTTGCAGCAGCTTCACGCACCTTTTGTACTGCGGGCAATAACAAGCCAATCAAAATAGCAATAATGGCTATCACCACAAGAAGTTCAATCAATGTGAATGCAAAACGATGAACGCTTGAAGATGGCTTTTTCATGAATATCACTTCAATAAAATAAAAGGCGGGGTTATTTTTCAAAGCAATAGCGTACCCCGAAGCCTATTTCCAAACAAGAGAAAACATCTTAAAAGAAGTAAAAACGAGCGGGAAATGCTCTACTTCTTCTTGATGGAAGGGTTGTACCAGACACTTGTTAAATCAGATTAGGGCCAGTTAATTATCACCTTGATCAAGCATGAAACAAATATCGATCATCAAGATTTTTCAATGAGGAACAACCCAGTAAGCACATGCCCAAACGCAATTCATCTTCAAGGATTCGCATCATCTTCAAAACGCCAGCTTCTCCGCCAACTGCAAGCGCCCAAACCATCGGCTTCCCAATAAGCACACCATTTGCCCCTAAAAGAATAGCTTTAATAATATCCGTGCCTCTGCGAATGCCACCATCAACAAAGATTTCCGTTTTCCCTTTAAGAACTTTGGCAAACATAGGCAGTACCTCAAGTGCGGTCGGAACCCCATCAAGCTGCCTGCCACCATGGTTAGAAATGAAGATGGCTTTAGCGCCAAGGCTTGCAGCAATGGTTGCATCCTCAGGATGCAATACCCCTTTGATAGCCCATGGAAGCTTCGTGTCTGCAAGGATGGCTTCAAGCGATTTCCAATCCAACGAGGTATCAAAGTGAGCAGAAACACGCTCTGCACCGGAACCTTTTGCAGCATGAAGAGCGACGTTAGATTGGTAATCAAGGTTTTCAAGTTTCAATGGTGTTGGCAGGTGAAACTCATGCCTGATATCGGCTTCTCTTTTCCCTAAGCTTTGAGCATCTACGGTAACCACCAAGCCTTTGAATCCTGCTTGCTCTGCTCGTTGGATCAACGATTTAGTTAATGCGAGATCTTTAAAACAATAGAGCTGAAAATAAGCTGAGGTACTTTTGGTTTCTTGGGCGACATCTTC
>CAMDHK010000247.1 GCA_945897965.1 Candidatus Kuenenia stuttgartensis
GGGTTAGGAAATTGGTGAACTCCATCATGGCAGAGATAGCGGTGTTGAATCGATAATGTTCCAAATCATCGGTAACCCGCTTGATGGTATGGTGCAGCATGCGCAAGGTTTCTTGGTTAGCTGGAATATCCTTCACCGCTTCTAGGAGGGTGTTATGTTCAGCACGATCGTCGATGATCATACGCCAAACTCTTGCAAGAAAGCGATAAACGCCTTCAACACCATTCATGTTCCAAGGTTTGGTTGCTTCCAAAGGCCCCATGAACATTTCGTAAAGGCGCAAACTATCTGCACCGTAATCATGAACCACGGTATCAGGGTTGATGACATTACCCCGACTCTTGGACATTTTAGAGGCACGGGCATCGATCCGGATTTCAGGATTTTCCAGCAGAACAAAAGAGTCCCCTTTTTTCTCTGCCTTAGACTCTTCGATTTTAATGCAATCGACAGGTAAATCAGTTTTCTTTTCCGTTGCAGAAATTCCATCAAAGCTTACTAATGATTGCGAAATGAACTTACCTTCTTTTTGGAAAGCGGTGTACTCCATTTCGCCTAGGATCATGCCCTGATTGATGAGCTTTTGAAAAGGCTCTTTGCAATTAAGGTAGCCACGATCATAAAGTAACTTATGCCAGAATCTGGAATAAAGAAGATGAAGCACTGCATGCTCTGCACCACCGATGTAAAGATCGACAGGTAGCCATGCGTTAAGTAATTCTGGGTCGCAGAAGGCTTTGGGGTTTTTAGGATCGATATAGCGCAGGTAGTACCAGCAAGAACCAGCCCACTGGGGCATGGTGTTGGTTTCGCGGATATACTGTTTACCATTGCGTTCAACTTTAAGCCAAGCCGTGGCTTTGCCCAATGGCGGTTCGGGTCTGCCTGAAGGTTTGAAATCTTCGAGTTGAGGAAGTTCCAAAGGCAACTCAGATGTTTCGATCGGCTCGATATTACCTAGAAGATTACCCTGGGCATCAACCTGATGAAGAAGAGGAAAAGGTTCGCCCCAATAGCGTTGCCTGCTGAAAAGCCAATCACGAAGTTTGAAATTAACTTTCCCAAACCCTTGTTGTTTTGATTCCAGAACTGCGATGATCTTCTTCTTAAATTCTGAAGAGGTCAAACCATCGAACTCTGAAGAATTACAAACAGCACCTTCATCCGTGAAGGGTTCGGTAAAGTTTTGCATGGAACTTTTTGTTTTCTCAAGCCATGCATCTGAAGGTTGAACCACGGGCGAGATGGGCAGGTTGAAATGTTTTGCGAATTCAAAGTCACGCTCATCGTGTGCGGGAACCGCCATGATTGCGCCGGTGCCATAACCTGCTAGCACATAATCAGCAATCCAGATGGGAATCTGTTTGTTGTTAACGGGATTAATTGCATAAGCGCCTGTAAATACCCCGGTTTTCTTTTTAGCAAGCTCGGTTCTTTCGAAGTCGCTCTTGCGTGAAGATTCAGTTTGATAGGCTTCGACCGCAGGTTTTTGTTCAGGCGAGGTGATTGCTGAAACAATAGAATGCTCAGGCGAAACAACCATGTAAGTTGCGCCAAAGAGTGTGTCTGGTCTGGTAGTGAAAACCTTGATCACTTTATCCGAGGCTGCAAGTTTGAAAGTAACCTCTGCGCCTTCGCTTCTTCCAATCCAGTTGCGCTGCATATCCTTTATGCTTTCAGACCAATCAAGATCTTCAAGATCGTATAAAAGGCGCTCTGCATAAGAAGTAATGCGCAACATCCATTGCTTAAGGGGCATACGAACAACTGGATGGCCACCCCGCTCGCTTCTGCCATCAATGACTTCTTCATTCGCAAGCACGGTACCTAAAGCAGAGCACCAGTTGACGGGAACTTCTGCCTGGTAGGCAAGCCGTTGACTATCACGATAAATGCGAACAGCATCATCACCTTGATTTTTAATATTTTCTGGGATAGGAAGCTCTGCAATAGGTCTGCCTTTTTTTGCAGAAGCATCGTACCAAGTATCAAAGAGGAGAAGAAAAATCCACTGAGTCCAGCGATAGTAGGAAGGATCGGTGGTATCAACTTCCCGATCCCAATCGTAGCTAAAGCCTAGGGATTGGATCTGCCTGCGGAAGTTATTGATATTTTTTTCGGTGGTAATGCGGGGGTGGGTGCCTGTTTCAATTGCATATTGTTCAGCGGGCAGGCCAAATGCATCCCAACCCATGGGATGAAGAACAGAAAAACCACGGGCTCTTTTATACCGTGCAAGAATATCGGTCGCGGTATAGCCTTCCGGATGGCCAACATGCAAGCCTGCGCCACTGGGGTAGGGAAACATATCAAGAATGTAGTATTTTTGAGCAGTCGGTTTTTCGGGTGTCTTGAAGGTTTTATTCTTTAACCAAAATGTCTGCCATTTGGGTTCAATGATACGTGGATTGTAGCTTGGCATAATTAACAGGTCTTCATGTTCGAGGTTCTAGTATTGGCAACAATAATACCAAGTTGTCATCTTATAGTAATGCGCCTAGGTTCCTAGCGGGATGGTACAGCAATAAATAGGTTCTGACATAAATAAAAAGGCTGGCTTAATAAAAACGGGAGTCAGGTGATAATACCTGCCTCCCGTGATGAACATTAAAACCGCACAAGAAGCTTACTGGCCCAAGCTCTTCAGCATAGTATTTGCAACCAACTTATTGCCAGCTTCATTCAAATGCACCGTATCGGAAGTAAGAACACCCCTATCTTTTTTATCAGAGTTATTCGAAGCAATATGATCTACAAATGCTTTGCGTAAATCGCAAAGATTCAAATTCAACTCCTTGGCAACCTTGCGACTGATGTTAGCGTATTCATCCAACCTGGTGTCGAGCTTGTTAGCGCCACCTGGAAGCTCACCAATCACGGTAGGTGTGCAAACAATAACTTGTGCCCCTGCCTTGGTGCATTTGCCAATCACTTCTTTTAAGCCGCTTTCAAAAGCTTCGGGCAATGTGCCTTTTTTAGGATCAGATGCGCCATGCCATACATCATTGATGCCGATGTAGATAAAAACGATGGTAGGTTTCTTAGCAATAACATCTTTATCAACCCGGTTTTGCAAGTTAGGAACTTTGTTACCGCTGATACCCGCACCAATACATTCGATAGCAAGGTCTTTTTTCTTTTCAGCAAATTCATTGCGGATAACTTGAATATACCCTTTGCCAGCATTACCACCTGCTGTAATAGAATCGCCCAGAAAGACGATGCGATCATCTTTCTTTAGAACCACGGGGGTGGGTTGTGCAAAAAGGGAGGGAGCGGAAAAAGCCACAAACAAAACGCTAGCGAGAACTGAATTGAAACGAATCATGGTACACCTCAAAGGAAGGAAAAACAAACAGGAAGGCAGTGTAGCATCTCAATACACATGAGAAAAGAAGGATTCAAGCTTGATGCAGGGATAAACATCGCTTTAGGATTTATAGCGGAGTTACTTTATAGGGGTGGGCATTTGCGCTGTGGTTTCCTGAAGCCAACCAGCCAATTGTTTATCATACTTTGCAGCTAAGACCGGCTTTTGCTGCACTAGGTTTTGCTTTTCACCAAGGTCGTTTGATAGATCGTAAAGTTCCAGAGAATTATCATCATAACGGCGGATAAATTTATACGAGCCAGAGCGAATAGCCCCGCCCGGACGATTAGAGCGATGCCAGGCGTAATGCGGATAATGAAAGTAAATGGAATCACGATCAAGTTTTTGTCCGAGTAAAAGTGGTCGCAATGATGTGCCATCAAGGGAATCCCCCGGTCTTAACTTTATCTTTGCAGCATCAATAATGGTTGCAGCAAGATCCATACTAATGACAGGAGCATCAATGGTAGATCCCAAAGGCAAGCCAAGGTTGGGCCAGTAGATGATAAGAGGTACGCGTAATCCACCTTCATAAAGATCGCCCTTGCCGGAACGCAAAGGCCGATTATCGGTTGCACCTTCCCATCCTCCGTTATCGCTCGTGAAAATAACGAGAGTATTATCAGTAAGTCGAAGGCGATCAATCTCGTCGATTACTCTGCCAATAGCCCGGTCGGTAGCTTCAATCTGAGCAGCATAGGTTGGGTTTTTAAGTCCGGGGCCCTCTTTGCCTTTGAATTTGGCGATCAAATCTGCGGGGGCTTCGAAAGGGAAATGAACATTGTATGTCCACAAACAAATGCACATGGGTTTTGCCTGATTCGCCTGCATGAAAGAAATGGTTTCATCAGCAAGTCTATCCGTCAAGTATTCCCCTTTCTTTCGTGGTTTAATGTTGGGAATTCTATAAGGATCAAAATAAGTGGGAGGGCCACCTATGCCACAACCTCCAACATTAATATCAAACCCCTGATGCTCTGGCCAAAATCCAGGGCCCCCGGCATTTGGATTATTAGGTTTGCTTTCGCCAGAAAGATGCCACTTTCCAAAGAAGCCCGTTGCATAACCAACCTCTTTAAGCCGCTCAGCAATCGTAATAGATTTAAGTGGTAAAACATGTTCAGCAAGAGGAGGTTGTATAGAACGCTCTTTCGGCCAAAACCCCGGGCCATCCTTACCATGTTGCGTGATATGTAATTGTGCAGGGCATAGCCCGGTGATTAACGCCCCACGAGTAGGTGAACAAACGGGAGAAGCTGAATATGCACTGGTAAAACGAACCCCCCGTTTCGCCAAGGCATCAATCCAGGGAGTGTTTAAATTCTTATTGCCCTGACAATTTAAATCCATCCACCCAAGATCATCTAGAACGATGAAAAGGATGTTTGGCCTTGGCTCAGCAGCAAATAAGGCTGTTTGCAAAAACAACAGAACTACAAAAACCAGAACTATATTTCTCATGGTAAAACACTTACTATTTATTTTGAAACCTTGACCAGTTCAAGCATGGCTTCGCCCATTGCTTTACCTATACGGTTAAACCAGATCGCGCTGCCATAGTAATGGTAAGGCCGATCGCTGCCGGTATTGACCCAAGCAGGGTTTTTCTGCCAGTTGGGAAACATTTCCTCCGCTGCTTTATCCACCAACACATCAACAGGAAAAGCCTTTAAGTTGCCTTTAAACTCAGGCACAGCATTCATCGAAAGTTGCGCTTCACGAACTACCAACATACCTCTGGTAGCGGGCTTTGATCCGTTCTGGCCCAACGCCCCAATCACGAAAGGCAATTTTGGTGAGTTAAGATCCTTCCTCACATCATTGATGAAATACTTCATGTTGGAAGCGTATTCGTTCTCAGCACCGAAAATATCATTAAAGCCCTGAAACCAAACAAAGCCTGCCAATTCAGGCTTTATACCCTTCAATGCGGGAAACAACGCAGCGTGATCATTCATGACCATTTTAACTTCAGTCATCATGTTACGGTAAGAAGAACCATAGTCTTTCTTGATTTCATCCATGGTAGGAATTGGATCGGTCTTTTTGTTCTTCTCATTATTTTTAGTTACACGCTCCCGAGCCTGCGCAAGCTCTTTCTGAAGAACTTCATCAGCGGGAAATCCAGCAGATGGCGAACGAAAGAGTTTATAAAGGGAATGCCCACCCCAAGCAGCTTTCACCAAAATCACAGGCTCGTTGTAATAATTACCCATCATAGTTCCGAATTCCAACTCGACGCCGGTGCAACTTGGGGAGCCATAACCCACGGTGAGTGGGCCCTTGCGTTCCAAAAACTTGATGAAGACATCATCACGCGTGATCCATTTATCGTCTTTACGCAAATGCGTAAAAAGCTCTTTGGTAGGAGCGTTGGCAGCTTGATAATCGAGCAAAGTATTTCTAGCTTTGCCCTCCATGTTTGATTGCCCCGCCAAAATAAATACCTTCACAGTCTTCGCAGTTTCCTGCGCCTGCAAGGGAAGATTCAATCCCTGACACAAAAACGCCAACGCAAGTAAACATCTTTTCAGCATTGTCTTATTCCTAATCATGTTATTTCATCCAAAGTAAAGGGCGGGTAAT
>CAMDHK010000248.1 GCA_945897965.1 Candidatus Kuenenia stuttgartensis
CCGCCTGCGTTACATCCAAGCTTACTTAAAAGGGGGACTATTTCTGTGCGAAAATCAATCGGCCTGCCATTGCTAACTCCGGATACTTCAACAGGCACATCAAGAATTTTACCTTGATGCGTTACATGAATCGTAGCTTGGCCATCGCCTACCGGTTCGACAAAGCCTTTTTCATCAACCCGAGCAACTTTGGGATTGGTACTTTTATAATTGGCAACTCTGGTAACATCGGCTTGCCCAGCGTTGGCAATGATCTGCCAGCCTGCAAAGGCATCTTTTAACTCAATCGTTTTACCAGGTGAAAGAATAGTGATCGAATCTTGGGCAGCGGCATGGCCTGCGAAGCTTAAGAAACTCATCACAAACAGCGTTGCTATGGAGGTAAATTCTTTAGCTTTTAATCTGGTTATTCTCAAAGCTTCACCTTAACTTAGGAGAGAAGTCAAATTGACCGTAAGGCAGGTTAAAACTATACTTCAAATCTATTAACATTCTACATCATTTATCGACCTAACGCCAACATAAATTGAGGGTTAGGAAGGTTTTAATTGCTGCTGACGCCCTATTAACAATAGAAACACTATGAATCCCATTAAAAAAGCTTGGCATTGGCTCGTAACAGACTGGCAATGGCCCCATGCGGCGTTGTTTTCGGGCATTCTCACCACCCTTCTACTCCTCGGCTTACTCCCTAAAATCGGGGTTCTTTTATTCCTGATCTGCATTCAATTGCCGATCTATCTGATTCACCAGTTTGAAGAACATTATGAAAACCGTTTCCGCAATCTATTCAATCAACTCATCGGCCAAGGTTTTGAAGCCTTAACTCAAGATGCAGCGTTCATCATCAATTCTGTATTCGTCTGGGGCACCGACCTCGTTGCCATTTATCTTGCAATATTTATAAATCCCTTTTTCGGATTTATTGCTGCCTACCTTTCCATCACTAATGCTTTGGTTCACCTTTTACAAGCCATCATCATGCGCTGCTACAACCCAGGCCTAGCAACCGGGTTACTTTTCTTCCTTCCCCTGGGTGGATGGTGCGTTTACGAATTGGCAAACCGCCCAGACTGCACATGGGAATACCACGCACTGGGCCTCGCCATTGGCATCCTGATCCATGCAGGCATCCTAATTCATGTGCGCTTAAGACTTAGGAAATTAAAGGCAGGGTGATGGTGAAGGTGGAGCCTTTTTCTGGAATTGAAGTAACAGAAATGGTGCCACCCATGGATTCCACAATCGCTTTGCAAATGCTAAGGCCCAAGCCATTACCGCCCAAAGCTTCAGCGTTTTTAGTGTGCGATCTATCCGCTTGAAAAAATCTGTCGAAAACTTTGCTCTGGTCTTCCTTGGAAATCCCCACCCCAGTATCAGAAACATTTAAAACAATCTTGCTAGCTTCTTTATAAAGCTCGACAACGATGGTTCCGCCTTCGGGAGTAAACTTGAGCGCGTTATCGATAAGATTGTTGACCACCTGTTGAATCTGCCTAGCTTCGCCAAGTACAAGAGCAGGGATTGTAGAATCAAGTTTGAAATGGATATGCTGTTGTAAAGCAACGTCTTTAAACATGTCGTAGGATTTTTCGATGATACGATCCATCTGAATAACATGGTGCGGGATATTAGCCCCTGCCTCGGTTTCAGCAAGCAATAAAAGTTGGTTAATTAGCAATCTGAAGTGTTCGCATTTATCGGAAATTTCACCAAGGGTTTCTCGGTATTCTTCTGGTGTTCGCTCTCGGGCAAGTGCCAATTCTGAAGCGGCGCCAATTGCGGTAAGCGGTGAGCGGAGTTCATGGGCTGCATTGGCAACGAACTCTCTCTTTTTTTGGATAAAATCTGCGATGCGATCAAGAAAACTGTTGATGGTCAACGTGAGTCTGTCGAGTTCATCGCCCGTGCCTTTGATAATAAATCTTTCCGTCAGATTCTGAGGCCTAAGCCTTGAAGTAGTATTAATGATATCTGCAATGGGTTTTGTAGCTTGAACAGCAAGAATGTAGCCACCGATTGGGGCGATAAGCACCACAAAACCCATTGAAGCAAGCATGAGCCAGCTTAGGCTTTCGACATCTTCTTCAACGAGATCCATGCGGGATCCCACCCTGAATCCCGAGAAGTCTTTTGCGACATTCCCTTGAAGGCTTTTGTCGAGAAAGCGAAACCCTTCAGAAGTCAGAAGTGTGTTAGAAATTCTAACGGGATTTTTAGGCAGCGGGATACCCTCAAGATCCAAACTACTGAAGACGGGCTTTTTGTTTTTGTCATACAACTGAACGAAGAGCCCACGATGCTTGTGGCTGGCGGTATGCCTTTCAATTTCAGCACGGATGTCATTAAGATCCGGATGCATTGCATTTGCAGCAAGTTCAATTTCGATGGCATCTTCCCGCAGTAACTGGTCGGTCTCTCGGAGGAGTGTGACCCGGAAAGAGGTGCGTAATGCAATGAGGGTAAGAACTACGGAAATTAAAACAACAGAGATATTCCAAAGCATCAGGCGAAAGCGAAGGGTTTTAAACAAAGAATTAATTTGAAATAAGAACATAGCCACGGCCTCGTACAGTCTCGATCGGCGCAACACCAGTACACTTCCTTAGTTTATTACGCAAACGGTTGATATGCACTTCAATAACATTGGTTGTTCCTTCCCAATCTGATTCCCAAAGATGTTCGCAAAGCATGCGTTTAGGTAGAACTTGGCCTGAATTCCTTATTAGAAGCTCAAGGATTGAGAATTCCGTAGGGGAAAGAATGATTTCAGTTTTTCCAGCAAGAACCCTTCGGGTGGTAAGATCCAGCACCAACCCACCTGCTTCTAATGTTGGGGAAGGCTTTAAAATGGCCCTTCTGCAAACAGCATCGATGCGGGCCAGCAATTCTGGGAAGGCGAAGGGTTTTACCACATAATCATCTGCGCCGGCTTTCAGGCCTGCGACTTTTTCTTCAACCGAGCCCAACGCAGTAAGAAGGATGACCGGGGTTTTATCACCCGAAAAGCGAATGGATTTAAGAACCTCCAGCCCATTTAGTTTGGGTAGCATCAAATCAAGAATAATAGCATCGAACTGATGGGTTTTAGCTTTATCAAAGCCCGTTTGCCCGTCTTTTTCCCAAATACATTCATCCAAGTTTTCAGCAAAAGCCTGCTTAACCGTTTTGCCAATGGCGAGATCGTCTTCCACTAATAATATTTTCATAATCGGCCAGCTACTTAGTCAAAAAGGTTAGAAATCAATCTCCCGCCATAGTTAGTTTAATGGCTTTTGCCTACAAAGGATTCAACCTTACGGATTTGTAATCGTAGAAAGGTTGTAAAATTCGATTTTTGTTGGAAGATTAGATTAATGAAATAAATTAAAAAAGCTCAGCAGAATTAATGAGGTCATTAAATTTATAACCATGAAACCAACTTTAAAACAAACGCTATTTAGTGATGCATGGGCCGGATTCTTTGTCTTTTTAATAGCATTGCCTCTATGCTTAGGGATTGCATCGGCAAGCGGATTTCCACCCATTGCTGGGATATTCAGCGCAGTTATCGGGGGCATCGTCCCCCTCTTTTTCAGCAATTCGGAATTAACCATCAAAGGCCCTGCAGCTGGACTTATTGCAATTGTTGCTGGCGCAGTGCAGGAATTCACCGAAATCTATGGCCATAACAGTGATGATCCGATGCTTGCCTACAAGTTAACATTGGGAATCGGAGTTGCTGCAGGCGTGTTACAAATATTTTTTGGATTGATCAAAGCAGGAAAGTTTGCAGATTTCTTCCCTAAAGCTGCTGTGCACGGAATGCTTGCAGCAATCGGTATCATTATTTTTTCCAAACAAATTCATGTGCTTTTTGGCGTCACACCCCTTTCGAAAACCCCTTTCGATCTTTTAGGTGAAATCCCCGCAAGCTTGATGCAATGTAACCCTGAAGTATTTTGCATAGGCGCAGTAAGCCTGGCATTGCTATTTGGATTACCCATGCTGCCAGAAAAAGCTAAAAAAGTTTTACCCGCCCCGATGATCGTACTCATCTTAGGGATCACCCTAGGATATGTTTTCGACCTTGAACATGAACACATGTACCTCTTTTTAGACAGCCATGAATACATGCTTGGGCCAAAATTTCTTGTAACCATTCCCGATAACATTCTTGAAGGGCTAACATTCCCCGATTTCACGGCAGTGTTTACCCTTACAGGGGCAAAATGGATTTTTTTATTCTCTATGATTGGAACCTTGGAATCCTTAATCAGCGCCAAGGCTGTTGACATGCTCGACCCCGAAAAACGAAAAACGAATCTGGATGGGGATATGCTGGGAGTTGGCATTGCTAACACTGCTACCGCCTTGATTGGCGGCTTACCTATGATTTCTGAAATACTTCGCAGCAAGGCGAATATCGATAACGGCGCCAAAAGCAGATTTGCAAATTTCTTTCATGGTATGTTTCTTCTGCTGTTTGTTGCGCTTGTACCATGGTTGATTCATAGCATTCCCTTAGCATCGCTTGCAGCACTTCTGGTTTACACGGGGTATCGGTTGGCATCTCCTGGCGAATTTATAAAAACCTACAAAATTGGACCTGCACAGATAGTTGTTTTCACTGCTACCACCATTGCGGTTTTGGCAACCGACCTCTTAATTGGTGTTGCAATCGGTATGCTGGTCAAGGTTTTCATTCATCTTTGGAATGGTGCAAAGCTCAAGCACTTATTCCAGCCAGATCTAACCGTTGATGTGGTGGATGAAGATCATGTTGTTTTAAAGGTGCAAGGCGCAATGATTTTTACCAATTGGCTATCCTTCAAAGGCGTTTTGCAAAAAGTGATTAACTATAAGGTAATCAAAATTGATCTGGGCCATTCCAACCTTATTGATCACACAGTTATGGAAAGCCTTGAAGAATTAATTCATGAATTGCATGGAGAAAATGGTAGGATTGAAATCATTGGGTTGGATGAGCTCAAGCCTGTTTCCAAGCACCCACATGCTGCAAGAAAAAGCATTGTAATTACAAGCCCAATTTACAAGCCAAAATTCAAATAATACCGGATTGATTTACTGGCTTGATCGAATTCTTGATTTGACTTAAGATCTAAATTTATGACCTTCAATTCAAATACAAATTCAAAACATACCCCCGAAACCCCACAGGACCACCATAAAAATAAACTAGCGCACTTGGCTGAAATTTTAAGCCATGCTGCACATTTGTTGCCCGCACAGGGGCCTATAACCACTTTCGTACATCATAATCCGCTGCATCTTTTTGAATCAAAGCCATTTCATGAGTCGCTATTAGAAGCAGATAGAATCTTCGGTTCGCAGATGTATCTTTCTGAAGAGAGATATCATGAAGAGTTGGAAAAAGGGAGAATCTTATTTTCCGACATTGAGGAAATACTTAAATCGGAACTTGGTTCAAAAGCGAACGAAATAATAATTGGAAAAAGTACCCGATTTGAAATTCAATCAAGCATGCTGCGGAATTTGCCTTTTGCTGCAACAGAAAAAGAAGCGCAATGGTTCATAGCCAACTCGAAGAGACTGTACAAAATCATCCATCCAGAAAGTTCTGCCGATAAAAAGAATCTGAACCAGGTTCTGGAATATTGCTTGAAGAATACTAAAAATGCAGCATTAAAAGCTGAGCACCATGCCCCTGCAAGGTTTCGAGAATTAATTTTAGATGTAACGGGTGAGGATCCAGACTTGCTGGTAAATGAACTTCTTATACGGTTCAGCAGTGCTTTTTTGGATCAGGGTTTTGCAATCTGGGGCTTGCCGAATCGGGATATGGGCTTTATTGCTGCATTTAAAAGTTTCTGCCAATCCAATTCTTTCCTTCTAGGAAGTTGGGCCAGAACACTGCCCGATTATTTTAAAAACCTGCACCAAGAAGAAACCTCCCCTCTTGA
>CAMDHK010000249.1 GCA_945897965.1 Candidatus Kuenenia stuttgartensis
TCCTTGTTTTGTTTGGGATCTGGAGCAAGAATCAATTTCCAATCACCTTGTCGCAATCCAGGAATACCTGAAGCAGCACAACTCACCGAATTTTCCCGCACCTGCTTATCAACACCCTTAAGCAAAGGCATGAAGCTGAAACTATCTTCTGCAGAGTTTGCAGGTAATTTCGCATTAAGAATTTCTGCAAGTGTTGCAATGACATCGGCATGGTGCACAAGTTGGTTGCATACGGTTCCGGGTTTTACAAACTTGGGCCAGCGCACAATGAAGGGTACACGATGGCCACCTTCATAAACATCGGTTTTATAACCTCGTAAAGGCCCACTGGGAAAATGCCCCCGCTGTTCCAGATCTTTGGCACCCACGTAGCTTGCAAAACCATTGTCGCTGGTGAAAATCACGAGAGTGTCATTTGCTTTACCAGATTGTTCAAGGGCTTTTAAAACCTTTCCCACGGTGGCATCTGTTTCCATTATCAAATCTGCACATGCATTATCCAAGCCACTCTTCCCTTTCCATTGCGCATTCACTGCAAGGGGTGTATGTGGTGTAGTGAGCGGCATATAAAGCAGGAAAGGTTCAGGTTTCGTTGTGGCATCGGAGATAAACTTTATCGCACGACCTTCAAGGGCGGGTAAGATCGGCTCCAACTTCCAATCCTTGAGTGCGGGCCCTTGATTACTTGCTTGATGGTTCTTCAACAGACCAAGAGGTAGAAATTCTGATGGGATACCAACGGTTCGATTGTCATCGATAAAGCAATACGGTGGCCAGTTGGGGACATCAGTGCCAAAGTAGGAATCAAAGCCTCTGGTAGTGGGGCCGCCTGCAATGGTCTTGGAAAAAACCTGCTGCCAAATATCACGCTGTGCATCAGAGGGTTTGCCATCAGCCGTGGGTTTCTCTTTGAACAAAGCAGCAGTTGCTACGGGAATGGGCCAATCCCAACCGAGATGCCATTTGCCTATTGCACCTGTGCGATAGCCATGCTGTTTTGCCAGGCTTGCAATGGTAATCCGATTGGGTGCGATGAGTGGTTCCCCCCACATGCCAACTATGCCGGATTGCAACCGGGTGCGCCAATGATATCTTCCTGTAAGAAGGGCATAGCGGGAAGGGGAACAAACTCCAGAAGAGGAATGGGCATCGGTAAAGCGCATACCCTGTGCTGCAAGGTTATCAATGTTGGGTGTCTTGATTTTACCGCGGGTAGGGTTGTTGCACTGCACATCACCATAGCCAAGGTCATCTGCAAGAATGATAAGAACATTGGGCTTATCTGCAGCTTGTAGAGCGTTGATATTCAATACAAGCAAGATTGCGAGAATAATTTTATTCATATGCGACTTCATTTGGGATCGGGATTCTTTTTCGGAGTTGGAGTCGAGGGCGCGGGTTTTTTGGCAGCTTTACTTGCATGACGGCCGGTGCCATCACCCGTATCAAGGATACCACCAGCGGGATTAAGCTGTGCAAGTGCAGATCCTAGGGTAGTGCGTGCAGCCTTGGCAGTGGTATCTTGGTTATCTAGAGTAACAAGTTTTTCGGAAAATGGTGCGCCACTCATATCATAAAGCTCGCCTAGTTGGTTTAGTTTCCACCCTGCATTACGAACATACCACATGGATGCGAGTTGATTATAAACGAATTGGCGTTTTTTACCTTCTTCTCCTCGAAGTTGTGGTGCAAGGCTATTTCCATCGAAGATAACGTTATCTGGTAGTTTGGTGACAATGAGATCAGCAAAGGTGGGCAGAAAGTCGGTGGAGTCTACAAGGTTGGCTGATACTTTTCCTGCGGGTGTTTTGCCGGGCCAATTGGCAATCATTGGCACTAAACCACCACATTCCAACATGGTGCCTTTTACCCCGGAAACATTACGTCCGCCTATGGTTGATAATTTATCCTGACCTTTTGCGGTTCCATTATCACCCATGAAAATGATCAGGGTATTTTCACGCAGCTTTAAAGAATCAAGTTCTGCAACGAGTTTCCCTACAAGCTTATCCATGTAAAGAATGTTATCAGAATATAGGTCTTTGCTATCTGCTGCACTATCTGGCGTAGGTTGTATGTCGCCATGAACATGCACCATCGAATAATAAAGGAAGAATGGCTTAGTTTGGTTCTTCTTGATAAAGCTAACGGCTTGGTTATGCATAAGGTCGGGCATGTATTCTTTCTCACCAAGTTTTAGCTCTTTTCCATTGGCCCGATAGGCTCCGCCCTTGGACTTATTTTTGTTCCAATAAAAACCGCTGCCGTTAAAGCGAAGATAGTCATCAAACCCTGCTTCATTGGGTTCGCCAGGGAGTTGCCCCCATTTACCAATTGCGGAAGTGGCATAGCCAGCGGCTTTGAAGGTTTGAGCTAATCTAAGTTCAGCAATCGGCATTTTCATGCAGGCATCTTGATTTGTGGAACCGTTTCGAAATGCATATCTTCCGGTCATGATCAAGGCACGGGATGGGCCGCAAAGCGCAGCGGTGAAAGCTTGGGTGAAGCGAGTGCCACCGGAGGCAAGCTTATCAATGTTGTTTGTCTTATACTTATCAGAGCCATAGCAGCTTACATTTCCGATACCGAGATCATCAGCAAGGATGTAGATTATGTTGGGTTTATCAGCAGCTTGTAGCATTGCAAAAGGGCTGATTAATAAAGCGATAAGGATGATAATATTTTGCTTCATGGTTGTTCCACATATTAAAATTTAAATAACTAGAGCTAATAGGTAATGTAACACAAATGGCTCAAGAAAGTTCCGGAGAAAACATCCTAAATAGTGAGTATACCAGCTTAATCGCTTAGTTTCTTCGATTCCATCACCCATTTGAAGTCTGCAACCATTGCATCGTCTGGTATGAGTTGATGCGACTGCACAACGAAATAGTCACTTGCTGCCAACCGTGAAAGCAGGGAATCGATTAGGCCTTCATAAATAATAATTCCCATGGTTTTTAACTTTTTCTTTATCTCGGTGGCTGTTAATATTAGGATTACTACGCTTTTGTTGGATTAATCCCCCGCATAATTCCATAATATGCAGACCGGAATTAATATTACAAAGGTCTTTATAAAAGCCAGGTAGGCTTTCCGATGACGAGGTTTATTTATCACTTTGGGTTGCTAATATTGTCAGGTTTACCATACAAATCATAGTTCTTTGAGGCATTCAAAAACCAGAAAAGTAAACATTGATATTTTGCTCGAAATGGAGGTGACAGTTGAAAACTCATGTTTTAAAGGGTTCAAAGAAGGAAATTGCAGAGGGATTAGCTCGAATCATCGGCGAGGTTCGCGAAGCGATCATATTTGAAGAGGAACCGTTATCGCTTGTAACTGCGTCACACCAGTCTGAGGACATCTTCGCAGAGATGGAGTTGTTCATGGTTGACTTCCAGCAAGTGGATGATTCGCGTGAATCGGTCTATATGCGGATGGATTGCGAATGATTCTACTCGACACTAACTTACTCACTCGGATGACTTGCAGGCAGGATCCCCAATCTAGCTTGGCTCGTGAGGCGGTTCAAAAGCTTTTGAAACGCGGAGAGAAATTGATCATCGTCCCTCAGAATCTTTACGAGTTCTGGGCTGTTGCCACTCGTCCATCAGGCCCTCCCCCAGGTGGGCGCAACGGTCTTGGTATGACCGTTTCGCAAACCGTTCACTGGATGCACTTCTTCCAGAGACGGTTTACCTTGCTGCCCGACCGGGAAGAGCTGAGCAAACTATGGCAGGAATTAGTCGAGAACCACCGTGTAACAGGCTTTCGATCTCATGATGTGCGTCTCGTGGCAGCGATGCGAAGTTATGGAATTGACCGACTGCTTACGTTCAACGCTGGGGATTTCCGTGGCTTTCTTGGTGTCGTGATACTTGACCCAGCAACTGTTTGAGAACCAAAAGTGCATTCATTTTTTTCATGCTTGCCGTTCCTTTACCGATTATTTATTCCATCACCCATTTGAAGTCTGCAAAAATTACTTTCGTCAGGTCTGAGCCGGGCTTGGGTTGGAAGTTAAGCTTACCAATTTCAGACCAATCTTTCATGGGCTTTTGATTAAAGCGATTAATAAGTTTAGAAGCGGGAAGTGTGATGTCCTGCCAACTATCGGAAGCAGTAATTTCGATTTCAAAAGAGTTATGGTCGCCTGCATTCAAGATGATGGTTTGCGGTTCTGTGCAATAAAATTTGAAACTTAAATAGGAACTAATGGGTGCTTTCCATTTAGGATCATGTAATTGCTCGGTACTTGAACCACGCTGATTATTCGTTGAACGAAAACCTTTGATACCTTTTGGGCCTTCAAGCTCTGCAATGTTTGTCCAAGAATTGTAGCCATTGCTGGAGATATTGTCTGAAGGCTTGTCCGTGGCTTTTGCATTACCAAGTTTTGCGGGTATCGCAGCATTAAAATTTGTCGAGCGAACAATCGTGGTATCGTAGGTTATGTTGGCGTATCCAAAAACATAATCATCAATGTTTAGCACAGGCATTTTACCGATCCATTGGTCGCCCATTCTTGTATTGGGCGTATCCCGCCATGCACGCTGAAAACTACAGGGGTTCTTTAGTGCGTAAAATATTTCGACCTTTCGGACCTTTTCTGGTTGGGCTGGCATGATGATAAGTTCAGGTACACCTTCAGTATTTAGTTTGATTTCAGACCTGGGCTGTTCGGGCCAGTTTACCTCTTTGCCCAGCACATATTTATCCAGCCAGAATTTTGCATCATGTTCGATTTTATCGGTGTCGTGATGCCCACGAGCCTGAATTGCAAAAGACGATGGCACCCCTGACTTAAACATTTTGAAGCTTTCCAATCCGCGCTCATGCCCGCCATGATGATCGTTGGAGCCATTCAAGAACAGTGTTGCAGCAGTCATATAAGGCACATAGGCTTCGGATGCGATGGAAGCGAGGTAGATTTTTTCGCCCGATGATTTTGGTGGTTCAACATAAGGGGTGTTGTACATCCAGACTTGTTTGTTTCGATAATATTCGTTGTAGCCAATGCCGAAATGAGCCACAACAGCCTTAACGCGTGGGTCAGTTCCCAGATGCCACATGAGGGTGCCACCATAAGAGTAACCCGTGGCCCCTAGGCGTGTGCGATCAACTTCTTTCTGTTGTTCTAAATAATTAAGTACTCTGGTTTGAATTGCATACCAGATGTAGTCAGAGGTTTGTGTTGGATCGGTGATTTCAGTGCCATCAAGTTTTTGCGAGCGCACCGGGCCAGCAACCTTGGCATCCATGTTTCCATGCTTAAGGGTTTGCGGATACTTGGTGTAATGCGCTCTATCCCTAGTTTTGCCACAATAATCATGCGCCATAACTGCCCAGCCATCGACAACAAATTTTTTATCCGGGTTGGCAGCACCCATCCAACCATGAACGACAAGCAGACCTGGTGCTTTCTTTGCACCCTCTTTCACGCTGTATTTGCAATAAATTCGGATCTCTTCGCCCAGTACATAAGCGCTGATATAAGTATCCCGATTAATGATACCGTTACGAATTTCCTGACTGATGATTTCTTCTTTGAAGTCGCCTTTATTCGGGTCATAGCCTTTCCAAAGCTCTGGAGGAGAGATGATTTTCTCGCCCGTCTGAGCTACTGCAAAAGAAGCTGATAATAAAAGTAGTAGAGCGATGATAAGAGTTTGTTTCATGATTTTTCTTTGCTTTGGTGTAAATGAAATAATCCTCCTACTAGGCAAGAATGCCTTTTACTACGGTGCCATGCACATCGGTGAGTCGGTAATCACGACCTTGAAAGCGATAAGTAAGCTTGGTGTGATCAATCCCCATTAGATGAAGTGCGGTTGCGTTAAGGTCGTGGATGTGAACAGGGTCTTTCACGATGTTGTAACTGAAATCATCTGTTTCGCCATAGGCCTGACCACC
>CAMDHK010000250.1 GCA_945897965.1 Candidatus Kuenenia stuttgartensis
CACCCTCGATAAACTTCTACCATCTACCCTTTTCAGACCCTGCGTAGTTATCGATGTCGCAAAAGAATGCGAAGCGAATGCAGACTTCGAATTAACCTTGGATCATTTGCAGCAATGGGAGAAAGCACATGGCAATGCTCCTGCTGGTTGCATTCTACTTTTACACACAGGCTGGAGTAGGCATTTTGCAAGTGAGAAGTATTTCGGCAAAGATGATTCCAATGGTTTGCATTTTCCAGGATTCAGCTTAGAGGCGACTCGGTTTCTAATCGTACACAGAAACATATCAGGATTGGGAATTGATACTGCAGGAATCGAGCCTGGCAAAGATTCCAACTTTAGCTGCAACAAGGTATTGCTTCATGGGCAAAGAATCCACCTCGAGAATTTAACCAACCTTGATCAACTGCCTGCAGTTGGGGCCCACTTGTTTATAGGAGCATTACCCATCGAAGGGGCAACCGGCTCGCCCGCCCGCGTGATCGCACTAGTGCCCTAATTAAACACCTTGGGCCAAAGCTTCGCCTACCAGCCTACCCGATTGCAATGCTGTCTGAATCGATGCAATACCACCATAATCGCCACACTTATATAAACCTTTTCGAACTTGCATTGGCTTTGATGAAACATCCGAAAGAGGAGGTTCTTGAGCAGGCAAGGCATTATTGATTTTATAGGTACGAAGATGTTTCCACGAATCGACTTGGTTGCCGAACCATTGTTTCATTTGCTCGAGCACTTTTTGTACAAGCATTTCTTCTGAAGCAAAATCATGTTTTAGCACCGAACACGAGATGAGCGCCTTACCCTCTGGGGCATAACTTTTACAGACATTAGTAGGCACACACATATTCATCACCGGGCCTGAAGATTCGGCATTCAGAAAAAGAATGGGTGAAGAAGTGGGGGGAGTGGAAGCAGTAAAATAGAGTGTGATAACAGTCTTCATTTTTGGAACTACAGTAACTTCTAATAATTTGCATGCCTGGAGTTGATCCACAGCGAGTACTATTTTAGGCGCAGTTAAAGATTCGCCCGATGCAAGTATCACTTTGTTTTCGCTTAAAGAAGCAACTTTGCAATTAAGCCTAATTCGAGCAGAATCAAGCATGGTTAAAAGCTGGCGTGGGATCGCCTCCATGCCTTCAGCAGGTAGGCAGATATCGCCTAGCGCCATCATTCGAAAATTGAAATCAAAGGCTCTGCTGGAGGTTGAAAGTTCATTCTCAAGAAATATTCCGGAGTAAAGAGGCTTGAAGAATCGATCGATAATTACATCCGAAAACCCAAACCCTTTTAGTCTTTCGAGAGTTGTAACTTCGGGCTTTTGCAAAATTTTTTCAATTGTCCCAAAAGCTACCTGGGTGCGCAGCATTCCTACCAACAATTTATCTTTAAAGGAACCTATCGGAGAAAACAAACCCTTGGCTGCGGTATATAGATCTCGAAATGGATCTGCAAGCCTGTGAAATTTATCCTGATAGCGAATCATTGCGCCTGGGAAAAAGCTTTTTAACTTTAGATCTGGGTAAGAAAGAATTTGCTTCGCATCGGGATAAGCTGTTTGCAAAACTTGGAATCCACGATCAAGCTGAAATCCTTCGACAACATCGGTTCTTATTCTGCCACCAACTTTTTCTGCACCATCCAACAAAAGATAATTGATGCGATGCTTTTGCAGAATACGAGCGCAACTTAAACCAGCAAGGCCAGCACCAATGATTATCACATCCGCATCAAAACTCATCAAAGCCATCCGTTGATTAATGTAAAAGAAAAACTCAGCCTCTGTATCAATGATAGTTGCACGGATGCAGAATCAAAATACACAGGCTGAATTATTAATCTTGCTGCTGATTAATCAAGGCAATGTGCGCCATGGGTTATGGCTGCGCCCATTCGAAGCAGCGAAGCGATCATGATGGTTTCAGCGATTTCCTGTTCGGTAACTCCCGCATGCTTGGCTTTTTCCTTATGAATTTCCAGGCAATAAGTGCATTGTGTGGTCATTGCAACTGCAAGTGCGATAAGTTCCTTATTCTTGACCGAGATCGCACCTTCCTGCATGACTTGCTTGCTGAATTGCCTATAAGAGGCATAAGCCTCAGGAACAAGTTGTGGCATTTTCTTAAGTTTATCTAGCTGCTTCATATCGTACATGGATCAAACTCCTTTTAGGGTTAGGTAAATTAGACAACATAAAAAGTTTATAGCGAACCAAGATAGAGTCACAGTAAAAAATCTTAGATTCCCAGCGAGTGAAAAAGCATGAATATTTTAAGGACTTGAGATAGCGAAGTGATTACGGAGGTTTCCCAGTCCCCTTTAAACCATTAATCCCCTACCTTTTGACACTGATTTTCAAAACTTTTCTTTTTTTCTTTCAGGTTAGATTCCATAACTTCATCGCTCCTGCGAATAATCTATATAGAAACATTGGCTCGCTTTTTAAGGAACAACCTCATGGTAAAACAAATTCTTAAGCCGTTACAAATTTTGGGTAGTCTAGCTGTGCTGGGTTTTTCAGCAGGATGGTCAGAAGCACAAATCGTATCTGCACCCGCAAATTTCAAAAGTGGCCCCGGAGCTGCAAGGCCCGCTTATTCTTACGCACCGCCCACCGCACTCAATGCCTTCCAGCAAGGCGGGTACAAAATTTCTTCGATTACTCCCGGATTGGCGGCAGATAGATACGGGTTCAAAAATGGGGATGTGATTATTCAGGTGAATGGAAAGCCATTCAGAACCGAAGACGACTTCAACGGGCTACTACGCCAAAGCAGCTTCGGATCAAAAATCACCTATTTTGAAGCAGGATCTGGGGTTGTAAAAATGCGAGAAGTCAAACATGTATTTGCAAGGCTTGGCATTTCAGGTCAGATTGTGCCCTTGAATGCACCAACTGCAATGCCTGCTGCTTTTCCAGCGGGAGCTTTGCCACCAGGAGCTTTACCGCCAGGGCCGATTGGGTTGCCACCGGGCGCAATCATTCCGCCACAAAACAACTCGTCAGGGCCAATATTACCCGGAGTATAACTATTTAGATTTCATGGTTAGAAATTAAGTTGGCTAAGCCAAGTATCGATGGTCAGCCAAACTTCGGCCTTGCAGTCATCCTGCAATAAAACGTGCCTGCCATCTGGGATTTCGACATAGGTTAAAAGATCTGTTGGAGCAGCATCTGCAAATTGTCGAGATCCCAGATGGGAAGTAACTTTATCGCCAGTGCCATGCACTAACAGAGTAGGGGTTTGCAAAACTTGGGGGTTTTTCAAAAGCCTTTGAGCAGCTTTAGAGCATTGCAAATAGAGACCGACAGAAACTTTGCGATGAATGAGAGTATCGCTCTTAAAAGACTCGATGAAATTGCGGTCACGCGAAAGATCTTCGTAATTCAACTTGTTATCAAACGCAATCGATGAAGCAATCATATTTATCAATGCAGCAGAATTCTCGAGCCACCAAGGCAACTTAAACGGAAGTGAAAGCCAGGGCGCAAGGGCGATACAGGCATGAATGCTTTGAGGGTAGTTCATGGAATAAGCAAGGGCTAGTTGGCCGCCAAGGCTATTGCCCAAAAGCACAATCGGAATATCGGGGTGCATCTTTTCAAGCTCGCCTTGAAAAAGCCTAAGGTCATCAATCAAGGTTTCGTAAGAAGCAGCATGCCCTCTGGGGCCTTCTGATTTTCCACAGCCTCGCCTATCAAAACCATAAACAGCGAACCCTTTGTTTTCAAGTTTGCTTGCAATATGTTCATATCTTCCAGAATGGTCTGCTAATCCGTGCACACACCAGATAATGCACTTGATGGGGCATTCAGGTTGCCAACCCTGCCAATAAAGGCGCAACCTATCCTTACCCAGAAAATTACCTTCAAAATGATACATCTAGCTTTTAACCTTCTTCTTCCCTTTATCATTGGCCGATAAAAAATCTTCACTGATAATAATACCATCTGCAATTGCAGAGATGCAAAATAACATGGTTATCAGGAGCGTTAGCATGAAATCCACCACGGAACATCTTACTTTTAATCTTCCCGAAAGAATGGGTTTTTTAAATATAACTTCTCAAATTGAAGATATCGTCAAAAAAAGCGGCATAAAGGAAGGACTTATGCTCTGTAATGCGATGCATATAACCGCCTCGGTTTTCATTAATGACGATGAACCGGGCTTGCATCACGATTACAAAAAATGGCTGGAGGCTTTGGCTCCTTTCAATCCTTCAGCGCAAATCTACCACCACAACCGCACGGGCGAAGACAATGCAGATGCCCATATGAAAAGGCAGATCATGGGCCGTGAGGTCGTGGTTGCGATCACTCAAGGCAAGTTGGATTTCGGCCCTTGGGAACAAATTTTTTATGGGGAATTCGATGGCAAAAGGCCCAAACGCGTACTCGTAAAAGTTTTAGGGGAATAACTGTTTTGCTATGCCCCAATCCTTGTGAAGCCTCCATTATCATGCTAACTTGAATTAAATGAATTTCAAAAAAACCACTCCTTGAAGGGTGATTGATGGGGACCAATAATCCTGCTCAAATTATCCATGTTGATATGGATGCTTTTTTTGCATCTGTCGAGCAATTAGATAATCCTGCATTACGCGGCCTGCCTGTTATTGTTGGTGGCAAACCGGGAGGCAGAGGCGTTGTTAGTGCAGCTTCTTACGAGGCAAGGGTGTTTGGCGTACACAGTGCGATGCCCTTAAAAACTGCACTTAGGCTTTGCCCACAGGGGATATTTCTTCCAGTACGATTTGCAAGGTATGGCGAGATCAGCAAGCATATCAGAGAAATATTTCACCGCTACACACCCATGGTGGAACCCTTAAGCAGTGACGAAGCGTTTCTGGATGTAAAAGGAAGCGAAGGTCTTTTTGGTTCTGCTGAAACCATTGGTCGAACAATCAAAGACGAAATATTAAAAGAAACCGGGCTAAAAGCTTCGGTAGGAGTAGCTCCTAATAAATTTCTGGCAAAGCTTGCAAGTGATCTAAAAAAACCTGATGGTTTTGTTGTAATCACCCCGGATAAGATTCGCGAAATTCTAGATCCACTACCCGTGGGCAGGCTATGGGGGGTGGGTAAAAAAGCAGAGCTAAGGCTTCATGCGCTGGGTTATAAAACCATTGGTCAAATCGCAACAGCAAATCCAAAAGCGTTGGAAATGGCTTTTGGGCCTGCTGCGATTCATTTGTGGGAGTTGGCGCAAGGCATCGATTCCAGAGTAGTTACACCCGATCGGTTGGCAAAATCATTAAGTGCTGATGTCACTTTTTCAGACGATATCGAAGATAAAGAAGTGTTAGAGGAAAAACTGTTGGAATTGGTGGAACATTTGGGTGCTAGACTTCGAAAAAAAGAAATTAAAGCAGCAGTGATAGAGGTAAAGCTTCGATCTTCCGATTTTGAAACCCGAAGCGTTTCGAAAACCCTGCTCGAACCCATGAATGAAACCATGCTTTTATGGTCTGAAGCAAAAGCACTTTTAAAAAAATTGCTGCAATTTGATCTATTGCCCGCTAGGCTAATAAGCGTTGGTGCGGTACGATTAGTTCGTCCCGGAGAGATCCAAGGGGGGCTTTTTGACACAAAAATAATCCAAAAGTGTGGAGAAATAGATCGTACTTTGGATGCAATCAAGGCAAAATTCGGGGTTGAAGCCATCGGAAGGGGCGTTTTTCTCACTTCTAATGACAAAAAAACCAAGAAAGAACAAAAGGAACACTAGTACCCCTTGTTTTAGAAGGTATTTTTACCTAAATTTTTCATTAGCCAGTACTTACATAAGGCGACGTAGCTCAGCGGTTAGAGCAGGGTCTTCATAAGGCCAAGGTCGCTGGTTCAATTCCAGCCGTCGCTACTTT
>CAMDHK010000251.1 GCA_945897965.1 Candidatus Kuenenia stuttgartensis
ATCAACACTAAACTTTGGGGTCTAATGGTCATGGAATTGAAACCATCAATTATTTGCGCAGCGTTATTTCTTGCTCTTGTAAGTGGTTGCAAGCAGAACCTCTTCCTTGCGGAAGCTGACTATGAGCATTATAAAAACCTGATGCCAGCTAATCTGGAAAATGATCCCGCAGCAGTGATTGCCCCGATCACCAAAGCCATGAGCAAACCCCCCACAGTAAACGAGCCAGAAAGAAAGCCCCGTTACATTTCGCTTGCTGAAAGTGTATCGATTGCGATTGAACAAGGTACGGTAGGTTTTCAAAACCCCCTCTTCCCAGGTATTGGTCAAGATACTTTGGTTAGTTTTACGGGCAGGGGAGTAGCTGGTTCAGATTCAATCCGAGTGCTAGCGCTCGAGCCAGCAATTGTTGGTAATGAAATTGAAAAATCCCTTTCCAAGTTTGATGCAGTGTGGACCTCCAGTATCAACTGGAATAACACTGACCGCCCTATTGGTACCGCGCTTGATAACTTTGTAACCTCTTCAGGTGGGTTGAACTCGATTGAAACCTTGGATTCTTCTTTGAACTCCACCATCTTGAAACCATTGCCTACAGGTGGTGTTGCCGGTATCACCTTCAAGACGGATTATCAGTTCACTAATCTGCCCGCTTTTGTTAATCCGAACTACAGGCCTACATTGCAGTTTCAGTTTGAACAGCCCCTTTTGCAAGGCTATGGCGTAGAGATCAACCAGTTGCGAAGTTCGCATCCAGGCAGTATCACTACCCCTGGTGTATTGGGTGGCCAGCCTGCTGCTGAAGGTATTCTTGTGACTAGGATTCGCTTTGATCAACATCGTGCTGAATTCGAACGAACTCTTAACTATCAAGTTCTTAATGTGGAATATGCTTATTGGAATCTTTATGGTTCTTACTGGACCTTGTTTGCTCGCGAACAGGCTCTTCGTCAGGGTTATGAAGCTTGGAGAATTAGCAAAGCAAGGCTTGATGCTGGTACTATTACGCTTGCAGACCTTGCCCAGACCCGTGGTCAGTACGAGTTGTTCCGCGGCCAGCGTCTTGAAGCCCTTGATAAAGTTCTTGAAAATGAAAGACAAGTGCGCGCCCTCTTGGGTATGCCTGCTGAAGATTCGACCAGGCTTGTTCCCAGCGATGCGCCTACGCTTTCCAGATTCGAGCCTGATTGGGATTCTGCTTTAGATGAATCTCTTACCCTTAGGCCAGAATTGTTTGTCGCCCGTCAGGAAGTTAAGACCAAGCAGATGGATTTGATTCTTGCAAAGAACACCTTGATGCCTGACCTGCGTTTCCTTTCGACCTACGATTCCAACTCGATTGGAAGCACGCTGGATGGTGCGGGTGGTACCAACGCCCTTAGGAACCTTGCAGAAAACAGGTTTAACAACTGGTCCTTGGGCTTGAGAATGAATGTGCCAATCGGTTTCAGAGCACAACATGCTAATGTTCGAAATGCTAGATTGGAACTTTCAAAGAGCTATGAAAATTTACAGGATCAAGAATTGAAGGCAGGAAGATTCCTATCCCAATCCTACCGCAAAGTGTTTACCACCTATGAGCAGATCAGGGTGCAACGCGCTCAGCGAGAAGCTTTTGCAGAACAACTTCGAATTCGGTTCCAAGAATTTCTTGCAGGCAAGGGTGCAGGTAACAGAACCCGCGATACTGTAGATATCCTTCTCGAAGCACAACGCTTCTGGGCTGATTCACTTGCCAATGAATATGCTGCAATCGTGCAATACAATATCTCTCTTGCCAACTTTGAATTTGCTAAAGGCACTATCCTTAAGCACAACAATGTTCAGATTTCCGAAGGTTCGCTGCCTGGTGTTGCACAAGTAAGGGCTGTCGAACACTTCAGAGAAAGAACCAAGGCTTTGGTTATTAGAGAACACCAGAACCCCTTGATGCATAATTCGCCTAATGCAGATGCTGGCGACCCAGGCCTGCCACAAATTCCAAACGATGGCGCAGTAAGCCTTCCCGCTTTGCTGAAAAATGCACCTGAAGTACCTGACGAAATCAAGAAGGGTGGAGATAATAAGAACCCTATGTTGATCCCCGTACCAAAAGTCGATGGCAACAATCTCTCTAAAGATTTAAATCCAGCCTCGAGCCAAACAGTTATCAAGCCTGTTGCTGCAAGCACCAGTACCCCGACTTCAACTGGATTAAGGTTTGAAAAACCTGAAATCAGCATGAAGCCTGAGTAAAGTATCTTTGAGTTTATCTAGGCGATTTCTGCAAAGAAGCCGGTATAATGCCGGCTTCTTTCGTTTTTACATGTTGTAAATTCAGGGCATTGGTTGGAACCCGTAATGAAGCGCTTGTATTTGTACGAAGAACTTTCTGCAATAAAACTCGAGCCTGAAAGCGCTCTTGCACCTCTTCTTAAAGAAGGGGTGTCGATTCTTAAAGCTTTGATCGTTGATTTTTCAAAACTGAATCAGTTTGAGCTTTTTATCTTTGCATCAAACGAAGTGGGGGAAGCACTTGTTGCTGAAAAACTCATCAACTTTAGCCAATGGATTTTGCCTGAACCTTCCAACCCTTTTTTAAATGTTGTTAATCCCAAAGATGCGGTGCTGATCATGGCGCCTGAATCGGATGGTATTCTTGCCCATCGCATCAAGCAGCTAAATGAAACGGGCGCAGAAAATCTTAACTGTTCGGTAGAAGCAATAACCTTGGCAGGCGATAAATATCAGACATTTCTTTATTTAAACAGAATGGGTATCCCGACTCCAGCAACCATGCTTTTAGCCGATTTTCTGAAAGCACAGCAACTTACTTTTCCATTGGTCTTAAAACCCAGAAATGGCGCAGGAACCGCAGATACTTTTTATATAAGCGACATTGGGTTTCTAGAAAATAAAGCTTCCAGCATTCTTGACTTAGAGCATTGGATTGTTCAGGAATTAAAGCAAGGTTTGCCAGCAAGCTTTTGTTTTTTTGTTCATAAAGGCCAAAGTACACCTATCATTTCTAGCTTTCAAAATACGGAATGCCTTGACCATCAGTTTATTTATCAAGGTGGTTCACTTCCTTTGCCCTTGGATTACGAATATCGGGCATTGATTCTTGCCCAGAAAACTCTGCGTGACTTCGGAGGCCTAAATGGCTGGGTTGGCGTTGATTTGATTCTTGGCCCAGATACTAAGGGCCTTAAAGATTTTGTCTTCGAAATTAATCCTAGACTGACAACTTCTTACCTGGGCGCTAGGCATCACCTTCTAATTAATCCTGCTTCCTTATGGGCGGAAAACGATTTGCTTCTTTCTCAACCCGAGAATAAAGACAATACTATTGTTTACTACAAAAATGGTACTATTGAAATCAAACAGGGTAGACCGCAATGAAACTGAAACTGATAGTATGTGGCTTGTTTTTCTTTTCGATGGCATTATGTGGATCTGCAATGTTCAATCTCCAACAAGATGAAGATAATAAGTTAGTAAAGTTTTTTGATGCGATGTTGGAGGATGAATTCAAATTGCGCCCAATGGTTGCAACCCAGTTAGGTGACCATCGCTTTGATGATAAGTTGGAAAACCCCGGCAAAGAAAATCGGGAGTTATGGAAACAGTTTTACAAATCCTCCCTTGAAAAGTTACGATCGCAAATTAAGCAGGAATCACTTAGTGCCAGCGGGAAAGTTGACTTCAAGGTTCTTGAATCGAATCTTGAACGCACCCTATGGCTGCAGGAATTTAACAAAACCCATGAAAATGACCCTAGAACTTACAACGAATTGATCGCAGATAGCCTTTATTTGCCTTTGTCCCAATCCACAATACCTGAAGAAAAAATTGTCGCTGCGTTGATTGCTAGAGTTGCCCTCGTGCCCAAGGTTTTGCAGTCTGCAAAAGAATCGATTAAAAATCCACCCAAAGTTATTCTCAATACTGCGATAAAGCAGAACCTAGGATCTATTCGGTTTTATAAAAAAGGGATTGGCGAGTTTGTTAAAAATCCAGACCTTAAAACCCGCCTTCTAGAGGCAACCAACAAAGTGGTCCCTAGCCTAGAAAGTTATCAGGATTTTCTTCAGGATCTTGCCAAAAAAGGGGGCGAAACAGATTGGCGAATAGGCAAAGAACAATTCAGGCTTAAATTGGTTCACGAACTACAGACCGGGGTTGCGGCAGATGAATTGCTTCGCCTTGCAGAATTGGAAATGGTTACCGTCACCCATGAAATGTATGTGATAGCAAGGCAGTTGTGGTCGGGATTGTTTCCTGGGAAAGTTCTTCCTGTTCCAGATGTTAAGGGTAAAAACGAAACTATTGCAAAGGTTCTTGAAATACTGAGCGAGAAACGAGGCAACCCTCAGGACCTCCTGAAAGATACCCGGAGCACTGTAAAAAAGATTCAATCCTTCATCACTGAAAAGAATATCCTCGCTTTGCCTCAACCTGATCGGTGCCAGATTCTTGAGATGCCTGAATTTCAAAGAGGGAATTCTGTTGCCTATTTGAATCAGGCTCCGCCTCTTGATACAAGCGCTTCAAGTGTTTATGCGGTTAGTCCGCCACCATCTGATTGGGATGCCAACACCGTTTTAAGTTTCATGAAAGAATACAACAGTTATATGTTGCAGATTTTGACTATCCACGAGGCTTACCCCGGGCATTATGTTCAGCTTGAATATTCAAATAAGCACCCTTCGAAAATTCGCAGAGTATTGTCCTCGGGGGTTTTTGCGGAGGGTTGGGCTGTTTATACCGAAAAAATGATGCTTGATGAAGGCTATGGCGACCAAGATCCTGGCTTGAGAATACATCAATTGAAATGGTATCTGCGGGCGGTTGCCAATGCGGTGCTTGATCATCAAATGCATTGCAACAATATGACGGATGAACAGGCGTTAGATTTACTTGTGAACCGTGCGTTTCAAACCCAGGGCGAAGCTTTGGGGAAAATTATTCGGTCGAAGCAATCGTCGTGTCAGCTTTCTACTTATTTTGCAGGCGCAGTATTCTTTAACAATCTTCGAGCCGATGCCCAGAACGCTAAAGGTGAAACTTTTAACCTCAAGCAATATCATGAGGCTGTTTTATCTCACGGCACCCTTCCTTTAAATTTGCTGAGGGATTTAGTTTGGGTGGATCTTGGTTTGGAAAAACGAGTTAAATAATGTGCGTCAATCCCAAAAAAGAAAGGATGATTCTTTAAGCAAAGTGACATTGAAGCGATAATTGTTTGTGTTATAGCGCCTTCTTGTTGGTTGGGGGACGAACTGTTTTGCCGGGGGAAGTATTAATGTTAATCAGCCGAGTTCAATTAGCTGGGTTTTTAGATGATGAGTTTATGACAGAAGGATTAGCAGAAGATGTAGCCAAGGTTTTTATTAATTGGCTGATTGAAAGAGCAGAGAAGTTAGTAGTATGCGAAAAAAATACGGTGCTATTGAAGTTGAAACTGCAAAGGCTGGCCACCAAAGGTCGATCCATCCGGAAAATTTTGGTGCTATGGGAAATTGAAGGTCAAAGAGCTAATGCACATCAGTTGTTGGCTGCTGAAGAACTTCACGAAGTGCTGGAAGAGTATCCTAATGATTGCATGAGTTTACTTTTACGCATGGTAAAAGTGCTAACAAAAAGGGACCGTGAGACGGTGCACTCGGTAACTGCGTTTGGTGAAGGTTCGGAGATAAGGCGGAAGGCAGCCTAACCTATATTGCCCATCCTTTTTGTTGCCCCTATATTGTCGACGATTATGCTGGATAATCAGCTTTCTTAAGATTGGTCTTCTTAAAATAATTTCAATTTGTTTAAGGTTAACTATTATTCAGCAATCTACTTAGGTAGAATGAT
>CAMDHK010000252.1 GCA_945897965.1 Candidatus Kuenenia stuttgartensis
AATGTTCTCGATAACATTGGCATTCGTGGTTTTATTTTTACATGGACAACATAGTCCAAGATAATCTGGTTTTTGTTGCGGACATCGTTTTCGACCGTCCGTTACGAAAACCTTTCTCCTACCTCATCCCAAATGACCTTTTCAACTCTATTGCAAATGGCAAACGGGTTAAAGTCCCATTGGGCAAAGGCAATAAGCCAACCATTGGATTTTGCGTACAAACCAAACACATTCCTGCTGATCCCAAATTAAAATCAATCTTTGCCATCATGGACGAAGAACCTTTGGTTTCCGCGCATCTACTGGAATTCACCAAATGGATAGCAGATTATTATTTGTGCGGCTGGGGGCAGGTACTTCAGGCGGTGGTCCCAGCATGGGTACGATCTGGTGCTACCACTCCCAAAGTTTTCATCGTGGATTTCAGCGAAAAATTCCACATATCTTCTGCAACTAAAAAATTCAGCCCCCAACAAACTCGTATCTTTGAACAACTTCACCTGCACCACCCCATTGCCATCAAGGATCTTTGCATAAAATCAAGCTGCAATCCAAGTGTGGTTAATCGCCTCGTTGAAACAGATTGGTTAACAAAAACTGCAATTGATGAAGATCAGGCTTTTTTTGGTGCTTTGCAAACCATCCCCTTGGATCCTTCCATTCATTTGAATAATGAACAAATCTCTGTTTCCAAAACCATCACAGACCAAGTTCATTCGGGCAAGTTTTGCACTTTCCTTTTACATGGCGTTACTGGAAGTGGCAAAACCGAGGTGTATCTCGAGGCCATCGAAGCCACCATAAAAAATGGCAGACAAGCCATCGTTATGGTTCCTGAAATCAGTCTTACTCCCCAAACGGTCTATCGCTTCAAAAAAAGGTTTTCGAAAATCGTGGTACTTCACAGCAACTTGCGAGAAGCAGAGCGGGGCAAGAATTGGAAGTTGGTTGCCGAAGGAAAAGTGGATGTGGTAATAGGCCCCAGAAGCACGGTTTTTGCGCCATGCCCAAATCTCGGCCTTATCGTTATTGATGAAGAGCATGAAAACTCATTTAAACAAGATAACACACCAAGATATCATGGCAGAGATATTGCAGTTAAACGCGCTCGGATGCTTGATATCCCGATTGTTTTGGGCTCTGCAACCCCTTCCTTTGAAAGTTGGCACAACGCCTGCAAAAACAACTACAAGATGCTCACCCTCTCAAAACGAGTTCGCGATCTGCCCATGCCCCCAGTTTACCTTGTAGACATGAAAACATCACCTCCCGCCTCTCCCAGTCTTCGCGGAATGATCAGCGAAGATCTCCAAAAAGGCATGAAACGCGCCCTTAGCCAAAACGGGCAGGTTATGCTTTTTCTCAACCGCAGGGGCTTTCATACCTTCATCCAATGCCCCACCTGCAAAACTGTCGAAAATTGCAAACACTGCGACCTCGCGATGACTTTTCATAAACGAAAAAACATACTCCTGTGCCATCATTGTGGCGATGAGAAAAAGCCTGCAACCCGATGCGAAACCTGTAAAACTGAGACTATCCAGTTCAAGGGAATGGGTACCGAAAAACTCGAGGAAGAAATCGCCAAACTGTTTCCTGACAAAGTGATCAGGCGCATGGATTCTGATTCAACCACAAAACCGGGAAGCCATGAGTATATTCTCAACGCCTTTAGGGAAGGTCTCATTAATATTCTTGTGGGTACTCAGATGATTGCAAAGGGGTTGGACTTCCCCAATGTGCTATTGGTGGGGGTGATCAATCCGGATACCGGCATTCACATTCCTGATTTTCGCGCATCCGAAAGAACATTCCAGCTTCTCTCTCAAGTCGCAGGAAGAACAGGAAGAGGCGACAAACCAGGGATGGTCTATTTCCAAACCTATTACCCAGAGCATCCTGCGATTGTTTCTGCTGCAAAACACGATTTTATTTCTTTTGTTGACGAAGAAATAAAGCACCGTCAATCACTGTTCTTCCCACCATTCTGCAGGTTGGCTCGGATCGTAATTCGTTCGAAATCTGCGGAATCCGCAGCCACCTTCTCTGATGAATTAGGTGAGCAACTTCGTCTTGCTACAACCGAAATAAAAGGCTCGGGAAAGCTTAAAATACTTGGCCCCACGGAAGCTCCTGTTTTTAAGCTAAAAGAATATCATCGCTTCCATGTGCAACTTCATGCAGAAAAACACACAGTCCTTCACCAACTCATTCAAGTTGCACTCGGAAAAATGAAACCCATTTCAGGCCTCGAAGTGATTGTTGATATCGACCCTTACAATCTTCTTTAAAACACCTTGTAAACGAAAAGAGCCACCCTAAATAAGGATGGCTCTCTCTCTATTTTCATTTTGTGCCTATCCGTTACCAGTAGCGCAACTTCCAGTAATTATGCTTCGTAGCAGTTTGACTAAACCACCAGTGGCCATCATCCCATTCCAACTTTACAGAGCGCCAGCCTAAAGGCACCTTGGGGAAGGGGTATACGGGGCCAATGAAGGGCCATGCGCTTGCAGGATACGCTTCTGGGTAACCCACTCTAGAATAATTATTGTGGGGGGCATAACTTGGCCATGCATAAGGAGGCATCTTAGGGGGATTCATATCGTAAGAATACGATGCACCACTTTGCCCAACAGGAATTGGTTCTGGAATCATCTGGCCTGCGCCAGGTGCAGACATTGGTCTCATCCCGGGATTTTGCATATTTCCGGATGAACCAGGAAAAGGTTGGGGCATAGGTACTTGGGCGGATTGAATGATAACATTAGCGCTAGGTTCGGGAAGAACCTGCAGTTTATCAACTACTTGAATTAATCCGCTGGTTTGCCTAGCAACGCTTAGTGCAGAATCTTTCTGGGAGGTTGTACCTACCACGCCTTCGAGTTCTGCATTTCCACCTGAAACTTTGATTTCAATTTTAAAATCATGAAGTAGACCACTTTCCTGCAGTCTTTTTGCAATCTGGTTGGCAAGGTTTTGATCCTTGACATCTGCAGATTGAATGGATGATTTTCCAATAACCTGGGGATCCAGAGTTGATGGAATTTGTTGGGAATAGCCAGTGCTTGAGTTCATCAAGCCTAGTAACGCGGGAATTAAAAAGATTCTTTTACCTAACACGGGTGCATCCTCCTGATGACAAAGGTGAGTCTTCAGAGAACAATGCAACATAACAAACATGGATGCAAATCAGCCGACTGAAATTCTTCTAAGAACCTAATGGGCGCAGCTTAAAAATCATTCCAACCGATACAAATTACCGAATCGTCATCACCCCTTATTAACTAAGCTTTTCCAGCATTTACCGCTGGTTTCATGCTTATATATATAGCCAATGCGTTGACTTCTGGGCTTTTCAGTCCTATATTTATAGCATTGGAAAAGATGCACTTGTAGCTCAACTGGATAGAGCATCGGTCTACGAAACCGAAGGTTACAGGTTCGATTCCCGTCAAGTGCACTCCTTCCTAAACCAAAGTGGCGCAAGAACTTACAGCGCAGTAGACTCTGAATTATCAGGACTTTGAATACCAAGCGAACTAGGTACTGTACCTAGTTGGAGGTTTTCATGTCCAGAATCAATCCGAGTTATCGCCTGCACAAAAAGTCAGGCCAAGCAGTAGTTACCATCAGAAAACAGACTTTTTACCTCGGGCAGTTCAATTCTAAAGAATCCAAACAAAAATATGCAGATTTAGTCCGAGACTTCCATTTGGGGGTGGTTACCATCCCTGCTGGATCTGTGGAAACGATGACTGGGCTTGCAGCAGCCTATTTAAGTCATTGCAAAGTTTATTACGCAGGGTCTACAGAATATCTAAGAATCAAAAGAGCGTTTGTACTTTTTCTTGAGCGTACCGCTGATACCCAAATCGGACAACTATCTAAAGCGGATATCAAAAGTTTTCAGCAGGATTGTGTGGGTCGCAGCTTCTGTAGGAGATATACCAACCAGCTAACCCTTTGTTTATTCCGAGGACTCAAATGGCTTGCAGCCAATGATTACATCGAGCCGAGTAGATACCATGACCTACAGTTGGTTCCTCTGCTTGTGGCAGGGAGGACTAAAGCCCTAGATCACCCGCCAGTTAGTTCTGTCAATCTTGATGACATTGAAGCTGTTTTAAAGGTTTTACCGCCGATGCAGGCTGCGATGGTGAAAGTCCAGCTTGCAACGGCAATGCGACCAGGGGAGTTATTACAGATGCGCCCAGCAGATGTAGATCGATCCAAAGACCTTTGGATTTATATTCCACGCAAACACAAAAACAGTTATCGAGGCCATGCTCGTAAAATCATGATTGGGCCAAAGGCGCAAGCCGTTTTGGGGCCTTATCTGATTGGTAACCCAAACGATTATATTTTTTCGCCCAAAAAGATTCGTTCTTGCAAAGGAACTAGGACTCCCGGCGATAGATATGTTTCGACAAGTTATAGCAGGCTTATACAGCGGGCGTGTAAAAAAGCAGGGATTTCCTGCTGGACTCCGCATCAACTAAGGCACACGGCTGCAACGCTCTATGCAGAGCAATGTGGATGGGCAGAAACTCGAGTAATTTTAGGCCATAAATCTTTGAATACAACCTTGATTTATGCCGAAACAGATGCGAGAATCGCCCATTCGTCCGTGAGAAGACTCGGATGAAATAAGGAGACTCATACCTCTGTTTACCAACGCCCATGTCCAATTACAACAACAGGCTGTTCGTGCATTAGAAATCGCTCTGACCTCCAATATAGTTTTCGTAACAGAAGCTATTATTGGAGACTGGAGCGCAAAACTAACGATCACTAAGATTGATAAATCACCCAGCAATTTTAGTGAAGATCTCAACAGCTTATCACCTTGCGAAGCCGATATTGTCAACCTCTTGCGAGGGTATTCTGAAGTCCTTAGTGGAGCAGATATCATCAAAAAACTCGAGGAAAACAGTATGGTTCATGGTGATAGTACGGTTCGTCATGCCCTCGCTAAATTGACTAATTCAAAGGTTTTAACCACAGGCCAGAATGGCCGTGGCTACATCCTTAATTAAGAATATGTCGATCATGTCCACTCTATGCAGACTTTATGCCAACTAAGTTGGCATAAAGATTTGCACACATCCTGCATCGATTTGCACACATTTCCGCAATACCATTCCTGCATGACTACTGAGTTTAAACGACTGATATTTTTTCGGCACACGCTGGCTACCAGACTTGGTGGCCCCCCGAGTCCTCGTTCTATGAGGCGGTGGTGCGTGGCAGGAAAGAATGGCAAAGTTTTGCGGTCAGTAATCCAGGACGGATTCCGGTTTACGACTAACGCTTGGGTGTTGGATTTTACCTCTGTCCAGCACTCAAACAACTTTGCCAAGGGCCATTCCTCTGAACGGATCGCTAGGGCTTGGCTATCAGAAGAACTCTAGGCATTTGCCCAGCGGGGGTATGAGCCTGCTGGGTACACACAACAGGTCTGACACGGTTGATCGTATTGACTGAGGGTCAGCGGTATTGGGCGACTTGTGCGGTTCGATCCCGCAGCCTGTTATTTTTTTAAGGTGCAGCAATGGGAATGAAAATCGCGCGAAAAAACGGCGAATCAATCTTTGTTAATGATGCAAAAATTACGGTAACCATGCGAGCGGGCAAGGTTGTTCTCGATGTGGAGTGTCCACCATCTACGCTAGTTTGGCGCAGTACAAAATGCAAGGAAGCGAAAAATGAAGTTACTTTGGCTGAGTTTTCAACCAGTTCAGAAAATGTTCGACAGCAATCGTAACTGCCATATTTCTGCTGTAGCGATTATCATCAGCATACTTCTGGAGTTCTTCCAGAAGATGCACATCT
>CAMDHK010000253.1 GCA_945897965.1 Candidatus Kuenenia stuttgartensis
GCAGTTGGCGAGCAGCGATTAAGGGAATGTAATTGGAAGGAATCCGCATCTCTAAAAATTCCAGAAGGCTGGCTTAGTGGTGTTTATCTTGCCAAGATTTCTAGTAACCAACATCGCTATCAGAGTTACATCGTTTTTATTGTTAAAGATAATCGAAAAGCAGATTTTCTCTTTCAATGTAGTGATAACACTTGGCAGGCTTATAACCAGTGGCCTGATGGTTACTCGCTTTACACCAACGATAGGCCTGACAAAAAAGTGCTGGTTTCTGGGGTTAAAGTTTCATTTGACAGACCTTATGGCAAATATGCACAAATATTTGATAACCCATTGTCTCAGGGTTCAGGTGAGTTTTTGCTTTGGGAGTTTCCTTTAGCTTTTTGGATGGAAAAAGAAGGATATGATCTTACTTATTGTTCAAATTCAGATGTTCATTCCAATGCTGAGGAGTTGCACCGTGTTAAGGCTTTCCTTTCTGTTGGGCACGATGAATATTGGAGTTTGGAACAATTTAACAATGTCAAAAATGCTGTGAATAAAGGTATTCATGCAGCTTTTCTTTCCGGGAATTCTGTTTGCTTTGTAACCCCCTACTCTGCATCCTCGAAGAATGTTGCAAACCGAACTTTGACTCGTGCAGGAAGGTACGGCGGGGTAAGGCCCAAAGAAAAACCTTTCATGGTTGATTTAAATCTTGATGGCCCAAATGAGTCCACGCTTATTGGTGCCCAGACGGTAACGCCTTTTAATGGTTCTGGTGATTGGATTGTAACCAAGCCTGAGCACTGGCTCTTTAATGGTACCGGAATGAAAAAAGGGGATAAAATTTCAGGCATAGTGGGTTGGGAGTTTCATGGTGAACCAGCGGCAATCACTGGGCTGGAAGTGATAGCAGAAGGCCCCACTTATACTGGAAATGATGTGGAATCGCATTACACCTCTACGATTTATCCAGGGCCAAAGGGGAACCTTGTGTTTAATGCTTCCACTATTTTCTGGGCACAGGGGTTAACCCAACCACCAGGTCACATGCCTCCGATTTCGCATCATGGCAGGCCGCAGGGCCCTGATGAGAGGGTGCAGAAAATTACAAAAAATCTGTTTGAGAAATTCCTCGAAAAGAGGTAAATCCACTGTTGCAAGTCGCATCTGAAAATCGCAAGATATGCAAATGTGCTAATGCATCGACATGAACTTTAAACTAAGGAAGTAGTTATGAATGGACCATTGAACAGAAAATTAAACATGGGGCTTGTGGGTGGCGGTCAAGGTTCATTTATTGGCAAAGTCCACAGTATTGCTGGTGTTTTGGATAATAGGGCCTCACTTGTTGCGGGTGCTTTATCTTCGAATCCTGAGCGAGCCAAAGATTCTGCTTCCGTTTACGATATCAAGCCTGAAAGGGCCTACGGTTCTTACCAAGAAATGATTTCAAAAGAGTTGGCCTTACCTGTTGGCCAGAGAATCGATTTTGTTTCAATTGCTACCCCTAATCATACTCATTTTGAAATTGCAAAAAGCTTTGCGGAGGCTGGCATTAATGTGATTTGTGATAAGCCTATGACTTTTGATCTGCCGCAAGCGGAAGAGTTGGTTAAGGTAGTGGAGAAGTCGAATGTGGTATTTGCTTTGACTCATAATTACACGGGCTATCCCCTAGTTCGCCAAGCTCGAGAAATGATACTTTCTGGTGAATTAGGTGAGATAAATGCTATCCGGGCTTTTTATATTCAGGGATGGCTTCGAACCCGGTTGGAAGTTTCTGGCCAGAAGCAGGCTGGTTGGCGGACTGACCCTACAAAATCTGGAGCATCTGGTTGTTTTGGTGATATCGCAACTCACGCCTATAACCTTGCACGCTATATGACTGGCCTTTTGCCCATGCAGATTTCCTGCCATTTAAAAGTATTTGAAGCTGGCCGGGCTTTGGATGATTATGGCACTGCTGTGATTCGTTTTCAGAATGGTGCCTTGGGAACCGTAACGGCTTCCCAGATATCACATGGTCGTGAAAACGATCTTTTCATCGAAGTTGACGGAACGAAAGGCTCGTTAGAGTGGCACCAGGAAGAGCCAAATAAAATGTGGGTAAGAACAAACGGTCAGCCGCATCGTTTGTTTACACGGGATCCAAATGCCCCGTTTATGGGAGATATGGCGAAAGCCTCGTGTAGGCTTCCTAGTGGCCATCCAGAAGCTTTTTTAGAGGCATTTGCCAACATTTATAATGCAACTTACGATGATATTATACGCAAATTGAACGGTGAGAAATTTGCAGGAAAGAACACGCTTTATCCCAATGTTTATGATGGGGTGGATGGTATGAACTTCATTACCAGATGTGTTTCTAGTTCAACGGAAAATGGTAATTGGGTAAATCTTAATAATTCCGCATGTCGAAGTTGATGCTTTTGTCTTTTATTGGTTTAAGATAAGGTGGTAAAGATGAAACTCTTTCTTCCCGATTTGAGGAAAGAGTTTCTTTGTTTATATTGTTATGAATTGAATTGTAAGCGGTTTCGCAATAAGATGGCTTAGAATGTAAGTTGAATAGGCTGAGCTTTTATGAAAGCCCGCATACTAGAGAATTGGGCAACTCTGAACCTAGGAGAATCATTGTGCAAATTAAAATTTCGACTCGACATGGCCATGTTAGTGAGGAAGTTCAAAAGCATATCCAAGAAAAAGCAGGGAAACTTCTCCATTTTTTTGCCCGTATATCCATGATTGAAGTAACATTAGATCATCAAAAAGATATGAAAGTGGTTGAACTTGCTGTTAATGCCGAGCATAAACATGATTTTTTTGCTAAGGAAGAAAACCCAGACCTATACACGGCTGTGGATTTAGTGATCGATAAGGTTGAGCATCAGATTCGGAAGTATAAGGAAAAGATACAAGACCATCGTAAAACACCGCCAATGGGTGAACTTCCCAAATCGCTTTAAATATTGCATTTTAGATGAGAGGGATGGTGAATCAAAATGCGAATGTCGGACTTCATAGTGCGTTCTGCCATTGTTCCAGAACTTAATGCCACCGATAAAGAAGGCGTGATTCGAGAGCTTTTAGAAAGCCTCTGTCGCAATGGTTGCTTTAAGGATGTGGATGTTGAAGACATAATCAAAGCCGTGCTAAAACGAGAATTGTTAGGTTCAACTGGTATTGGTGATGGGATTGCCATTCCTCATACGAAATACAGTGGCGTAGACAAATTGGTTGGGGTTTTGGGTATTTCTCCTTCTGGGGTTAGTTTTGGCAGCAGAGATGGAGAACCAGTCTTCGTGTTTGTGCTGATAATTTCGCCTGTCGATCAACCTGTAGTCCATTTGCGAGCTCTTGAAACTGTTTCGAGAGTACTTCGCGATGATCCTTTGGTGAAGGCTTTAAGGGCCTGTACCACTGCCGATCAGTTGTTTGAGCAGATGAATCAGTACTCAAAAATGTAGTTTGGCAGTTTTGGTTGCGGAAATTATTGGAGATCTTTTGGTGGAAGATGCGAGCCATGAACTTCTGAAAAGAGTTGTTAAAATTAAAAACCCAAATGGGTTTCATATGCGGCCTAAAGCTGCATTTGTTGAGGCTGCATCCCGTTTTGCTTCTGAAGTTAAACTGACTTGGGAAGGTCAGGTTTTTAACGGCAAAAGCATGTTCGAACTTATGCTTGTTGCTGCAGGTGAAGATAGCGAAGTGACTCTCGAAGTTTTTGGATCTGACTCCCATTTGGCTTTGCAAGAACTTGAAAAAGTTCTCGCAGAGGAAGATGTTTCTGTTTTGGATTGATGTTGTTTATTTGTTTGGAACAAGGTGCTGATGGAAGTTTATCGAGGAATACCGGTTTATCCAGGGGTTGTTATAGGCCCTGCTTTGTTGCTTGACACCGAAGGGTATTTGATTCCCCAAAGGTCGATCAGTGCTTCTGAAGTGGTTGACGAATTTGAACGGCTTAAGATTGGTATTCGAGATGCAGCAATCGAGGTACGCTCAAATCAAGCTATAATTGCAACTAAAGTTGGTACTCAGTACGGTGCTATATTGGGCGCTCATGCCCAGATGATTGAAGATCCATTTCTTCTTGGCGAAATTGAATCACTGATTTCGAAAAAATTCTTTACCGCAGAATATGCACTTAGTCTGGTAATGCGCAAGCATATTAAAGAAATACAAAGTCTTCCTGATGCAAGAATGGCATCGCGCGCCACAGACCTATTTGACATTGAAAAACAAATTCTTGGAAAGTTGATCGGGCAACGCAAGGAAGGGCTTAATTCCTTGAGTGAGCCTGTCGTTATTCTTGCACATGATCTTTCCCCCAGTGAGACTGCAAAGTTAAACACCAAGTTGGTGCATGCTTTTGCGACGGAGGCGGGTGGTAGGACAAGTCACACCTCTATTCTGGCTGGTGCCCTTGAAATACCAGCTGTTGTTGGCTTGGGGAAATTTATTTCCGAAGTGACTGGCGGTGATATTGTAATCGTGGATGGTAATGCCGGCCTCCTTATCATTGACCCCGATGCTGAAACCTTGCGAAGGTACCAAAAAACCCAGACGGACATAGTATCGCTAGATGCCTCCCTTGAAAGCCTTCGTGATCTTCCTGCAATTACTCAGGATGGTGTTGAGGTTAAGTTGCTCGGAAATATTGAGTTTCCACATGAAACCAAGCATTGTCTTGATAAAGGGGCGCAGGGAATAGGTCTTTATCGAACGGAATTTCTTTTCATGGGAAAAGATGCTGTTCCTACCGAAGATGAGCAATTTGAGGCTTACAAAGAAGTGGTTCAAGCCATGGGGAAGGATAGGCCGGTCGTGATCCGGACTTTGGACTTAGGTGGCGATAAATTGGCTGCTTTTTCTAATTTGCACATCCCCGAAAAGAACCCGTTCCTTGGTCTTCGAAGTATCAGGCTTTGCCTTAGAAATATTGGCTTATTTAAAACCCAACTTCGGGCGATTTTGCGCGCTAGTGTTTATGGAAATATTCAGTTGCTTTTTCCTATGATTTCAACGGTTTTAGAGCTTCGACAGGCTAAAATGATCGTTTCGGAGGTCAAAGAAGACCTTTTTGAGGAAAAAGTACCCTTTAATAAAGATATTCCGATTGGAACCATGATTGAAGTTCCTTCTGCTGCCATTCTTTCAGAATTAATGGCAAAAGAAGTGAGTTTCTTTTCCATTGGCACTAATGATTTGGTACAGTACACTTTAGCAGCAGATAGGTCGAACGAGGATGTTGCCTCGTTATACAACCCTGGAGATCCTGCCGTTTTACGGTTGATTGAAATGGTTGTTAAGGCTGCGAAACACTCCAATGTTGCCTTGAATGTGTGTGGCGAGATGAGTGGAGACCTGATATATACAATGTTGTTTCTTGGCTTAGGAATTAGGCAGTTAAGTGTTTCACCGCATAGTATCCCGGAGATAAAGCAATTTATCCGGATGGTGAATCTTAAAGATGCCGAAAATGTTGCCAAAGAAGCTATGCGCCAACAGACTGCGCGTGATGTAAACAATTATTTGCGGGAACAGACCCGGAAGCTTTTGCCTGACTCATTGATGTATTAAACAAGCAATGAGTTTGTACCAAGGAAACCTTCTATTTGCCTCTAGAGCATCAAGATTTTGTTAACAAAGATTTTAGGCAGATACTGTTTTCTTAATGGACGATGATTTTCAGGCAGATTAATGCTGACGGTGCAGAAACTCTGGATTACTTCAGCTTCTGCAATGTTTATTCCCGCCTTGTGCGGAAATATTTTGCATGAACTTATTACTGGGGATTTCTTTACCCCTAGCGAGCCAGCAGAAAAACTTTTTTAAAGTT
>CAMDHK010000254.1 GCA_945897965.1 Candidatus Kuenenia stuttgartensis
TAGATTCGCCTGGGTTGATCTGGAGGTTGATGTGATGAATAGATTTGGTGCCATCTGCGTAAGCGTGTGAAAGTTCCTGGATGTTGATGATTGGATTGATCATGATTAATTACCCAGCCAAAAATCGAGGGCCAAAAGGGAGGACGGAACAAGAAGCATGGCAAAGAAAAAGCTGAATTCTCGCCAGGTTGTTTTAGGTGTATCAAGTGAATTAAATACGCCATGGAATCCGCGAGCTTTAATTGCTAAGCCTACATGTTCACTGCGGTCTAGTGCCCTTACAAGCATGTTTGCACTAAGCCCGGCAATGGTTTTGTAGGAACCCAAGCTTGAATTTATTTTGTAACCTCTGGCACGCAGAGCAACGCGCATTCGTTTGAATTCGTGTGAAAGAAGGTCGAGATGCCTGAATCCAAGCCAGAATATAGAGCATATTTTAGAAGGCAGACCGAGGCCGTTTGCGCCCCGAACTAAATCGTAAATGGTCGAACTTCCAATCAAGGCAAGCGCCAGTGTGCTGATTGCAAGGCCTCGTGAAAAAATTAATAGTGAGGTATCCATTCCTTTTTTACTTGCTTTTAATATTCCCCATTCAAAGACGGTTTCACCGGGTGTAAGGAAAGGGGTAGGCAGGATAAAAACAAGAAGTCCCGCGATAATCCAAAAAATCCTAGGCAACCACCAGCCAAAATCCGGCCAAGTGCAAACTAATAACATCAGGGATGCACCAAAGCCAATCGTTGCGATTGTTGATGTTTTTAGAAAAGCTATGCAAAGCATCGCAAAGAAAAAACCTGCGACTTTCCAGCGGGCATCCAGGCTTTTCAGCTTTGAGGTTCGATGATCTGGGTAGTCAAAAGTTGAAGTCATGCCTTGGTTTGATTCCCTTAATGGTTTTGATTGCAGGCTTTAAGCAACTGCAAATAAAACCCTATGTTTATGTTTTATTAACATTGGCATTCATTTTCTTGCAATGATGTTCAAACAATCTAAAATCGGTGCTTCTGAATGAATCTTTAAACTTGATTAGGAAAATGATGGAAAACTCTCCTTTGCTCTTGGCTGTGTCTTTTACCCAACAGCTCGATCCGCTAGCTGGCTTGGTTTCAGCCTCAGCTTTCTGGTCTACAGTTGTCGCAGCTTTACCGGTAATTGTACTTTTTTGGTTGCTGGTGGTTTCGCGCTGGTCTGCGCCTCTCGCAGGTGCAGGTGCAACAATCGTTGCGGGTATCCTTGCTTATTTTGTTTATGGAACACCATTGGTTATTGTTTCGATGGCTTTTGTGAATGGGGCACTTTTTGGTCTATTGCCAATTGGGTGGACTGTTTTTAATGCAATGTTGCTTTACAACATGACGGTGAGTACCGGCCAGTTTGAAATTCTAAGGCGTTCGGTTGCAGGCCTCTCGAATGATTGCAGGCTGCAGGCTATTCTGATCGCTTTTGCTTTTGGGGCATTTCTTGAAGGCGCTGCTGGCGCTGGAGCACCCGTTGCTATTTGTGCTGCCATTTTAGTCGGCTTAGGGTTCCATCCCTTGCAAGCTGCTGTTTTATGTCTGCTTGCTAACACTTCGCCTGTAGCTTATGGCGGGTTGGGCACGCCCTTAATCACCCTTACCGGCGTTACGGGAATTCCAACCGAAGTTCTTAGTACCATGGCGGGGCATCAACTACCTTTGTTATCGCTTTTGGTTCCTGCATACATGATTTGCTGCTTATGTACATTAAAACAAGCCTTAGAAGTCTGGCCTGCATTGTTGGCCGCAGGTGGATCTTTCGCACTCTTTCAATACTTTTTTGCGACTATGCATAATTATGTTGAGGGGTTGGTTATTTATCCCATGACAGATATCGGTGGAGGTTTGTTTTCGTTGGTTGTAACCGCATTGTTTTTGAAAGTTTGGAAACCTAAGGTGATACTTCCAGCTATGGGCGGGCAGATGATTCCAACCTCTCAAAACCATGCGGATCAGTTGACTACAGGCAAAGTTGCTAAAGCTTGGATGCCTTATGTTTTAATGTCGGTATTATTGCTTCTTGCTGGAATTGTAAAGCAGAAGGAGGGGCAGGGGCCTGTTGAAATCTTTGGCGAATTTAAGGCAAGCTATAAAATCCCGTTGCCTGGGTTGCATGAAGAAGTTTTGCGCGATGCCAAGTTGCATGACTTTAGTTTGGGTGAACAGAAAAAAGAAAAAGCAGAGTTTAACTTTATCTGGTTGACTGCACCGGGTTCTAGTGTGTTTCTTGCTGCGTTGATTTCCATCCCTTTGCTTGGCATGACGATTAACCAATTTTTTAACGTGCTGCGCGAAACGATTGATCAAATGACGGTGCCCATTCTTACCATCATGTTTATGCTTGGGCTTAGTTATCTTACTCGCTATGCAGGAATGGATGCGACCCTTGGGGTTGCGTTTGCCCAAACAGGTTTCATGTATCCTTTTTTCGCTGCAATTTTAGGTTGGCTTGGGGTGTTTCTTACCGGCACCGATGCGGGTAGCAATGCCTTGTTTGGCAGTTTGCAAAAAATTACTGCTGCGGAAATACATTCAGCGGGGATCTTTCAACATCTTTCCCTGCCTCAAGCCGAGGTTCTTATTTGTACCGCTAATAGTACCGGGGGCGTAATGGGCAAAATGATTGACGCCCAAAGTATAGTTGTTGCAACCTCCGCAACTGGCCAATTGGGTAAAGAAGCTGATATTTTCAGAGCAGTTATCTGGCATAGCATTTTGCTTGCAAGTATCATTGGATTAATAACCCTCTTACAAGCCTATTTACCCCCATTTACCCACCTTGTTCCTGGCTATTTGCGGTGAGTGGGATATATAGCAAAAGCCTCCGATCTTCTATTGGATTTTTCCTGCCCATCACTGTATAAACAATGTTTGCAGTTTTAACTTTTTCATAAGGAGGCAGATTGCCATGAGTTGCGCTGCCAAGTTCTCAAAACCAGTTTCTTACCACATCGCTTTACTGGTTACCTTTCTAACCTTTGGTGGTTTTGCTTTTGCCGATTCTGAAACTAGGTTGTTTAAAATTAAGATCGATGGCAAGCCTGCCGGTGAAATGACAATGAATATTACCAAGGCAGATGATGGTAGCATCACCACTTCGATTGATACAGAACTGACGGTTAATGCTTATTTGGTATTCACTTATCGCTATAGTTTTCATGGTAAAGAAGTCTGGAAAGATGGGGCACTACTGAAGATCGAATCTTCGACCAATGACAATGGTACGAGGTATTCGATGTTAGCTGTAAAAGAGGGGCCTGGTATGAGGGTGCGAGTTAACAATCAAGAAAAGATATCCCGTGGCGAAGCTTGGGCTACTACTTTCTGGTGCCTTCCCGACCCTGCAAAGCGCAAGGGTCTTATCCCTCTTATTGATGCGGAATCAGGCAAGGATGTGGATGGGAATTTGCAGTTTCAAGGCCAACAGCAAGCCAGCATTGCTGGGCAAAATGTTAATGTCAATAAGTACAAGGTTTTTAGTAAATCGAATACCGATCTATGGTTTGATGGTACCGATAGGATTGTAAAGCAATCTTGGTTGGAAGATGGCCATAAGGTTGAGGTTGAGATGTCTAATTTAAAACGCAATTAGGTTTTGGTGATTTGAAGGGGATGATTCCCCAAAAGTTTTTTGCCAAGGAGGGCAATTGCAATGGATCGTGATAAAATAAGGTCAACAATAGCGGACATCATTGAAAACGATCTTGGCGTAAGGCATGAGGATTTAAATGATGAAATCACACTCAGGGATGGGTTGGGATTAGATTCTGTTGATATCGTGAGTGTTATTTCTCAGGTTGAACGCCAGTTCAAAATAAGGCTTTCCCAGGCCGATTTAGAACAAATCTCGACGGTTGGGCAGGTTTTGGATTTGATTGTTTCAAAAACATCAGATCATTTTAAATCAGAAGCAGCTTAAAAGCTTCTAAATAAGAATATTACAAAAGCATTGGGAATCAGGCTGCGTTCTTTAAGCCCGCAGTTGGAAATTCGATTTCTTTTTGAAGCTCTCTGAATGCGTTAACGAGATCCTTTACGGAGTCTGGTCTGTGGTTTGCATTTACCTGAATTCGAAGCACTCCACCATGATAAGGCACTGCGGGGAAGATCACTGATTGTACATAAAACCCTTTTTGAAACAGAATATGGCCTGCCTTCAGGGTTTGCTCTTCATCGCCAACCACTACTGAAACAATGGGGGTTGCCCCGCCCAGAACTTGTAACCCCTGGCTTCGTAATCCCTGCACTAAAATGTTTAGATTTCGTTTAAGTCTTCCAATGATCAGTTCGTATTCGCCTGAAGACAAAATATCGCAAACAGTGCAAATTGCATCAAGATAAGGAGGGCCTACAGGTCCACCGAAAATGAATGTGTTCGATTTCCACTTCAGAAGGCTTTTCATTTCTTGAGTACAGCCTATGAAGCCACCTAGACAGGAAAATCCTTTGGATAACGATCCCACCAATAGAATGTTTTCGTAATTCCCCACTGCATCAAGAACCGTTCCCCGGCCTTTAGTTCCTACCACCCCGGTCGCATGGGCATCATCAACATAAAGAATTGCGTTATTATCCATGCAAACTTTATTCAGTTCTTTAAGGGGTGGAATTACCCCGCTCATGCTATAAATACCATCAATTGCAACAAGTGCATGTCGGTATTTGCCTGCAGATTGTAAAACTTTTGCAAGCGAGGATGGGTCGCAGTGTTCAAAGAAAAGAACTTGTGATCCGTTGGCTTTGGCGATTTTTGCACCTTCTTGAATCGAATTATGGCAGTGCTGATCGAGAACAATAATATCTTGTTTGCCAACTAGCCCGGGGATTGCGCCTACATTTGCCAAGGTAACTGAGGGATAAATTAAAACAGCTTCGATGTCGAGCCATTCCGCTAATTTTTCTTCTGCTAGCACATTCGTTTCAACACTAGAAAATGCGCGGGAAGCACCGTTGTGGGAGCCCCAGCGTTCGATACCATTTCTTAGTGCATCTTTAACTCGTTCATCTTGGTCCAGCCCGAGGAAACTATCTGAACCGAAGTTTGTCACTGTTTTGCCGAGAAAATCAACTTTGCGATCTTCCCCAATAGAGCCCATGGAAAGATCCTTGAGCATGATATCGGAAAATTGTTCAGCAAAGTGACTCAAAAATTTGATCAACCCGGATTGTTTCAGTGTGGTTGCTAGTTTATTTAGAGGGGTCATCGAGTTTGAATTCCACCTGTTTACTTGTGTCTGGTCAAAATACTAAATTTAAAACGGTCTAAGGTCATATCGGCATACAGGTGTAAAAACTCAAAGGTTAAAGTTAAAATCGGAGAAATAGTAAGCGTTTTTCAGGAAAGAGCGAAATTTCAGAAAAACGAGAAGAATCATTAAAGAAATTGTGTCTAAATGAAGAAATCCATTTCTTCGTGAGGAAATAGAATCTCGGGGCAATTTTGCTGGTTCACTTTGCTTAATTCTTTTGCGTGCCCCTTTAGATACGCCAAGATGCTTTCTGTTTCGATATCCGAGCGCCGTGGGTCGCGATGGCCCATATGCAAAGATTTTGTGTTGGCAGCTAAAGCAGTTAATAGGCACCATTCCATAGGGCTATGCCCCCATCCAATCCGTTTGGTGGGTAACCCAGATCCTATACCAGATTGGCCCAGATATTCAGAAAGTAGGAATTGTCCATCAAGGTAAATTGCATCAGCACTTTTGCAGAAGTTTGCAAGTCCGGTATCTGTCTCGGTCAATTGCTCATGATCAGATGCGTAAACATAGGACTTTCCCTTGCATTCAATTTTGTA
>CAMDHK010000255.1 GCA_945897965.1 Candidatus Kuenenia stuttgartensis
AAGGGTTATATCAAGCTGGTCGAGATTTTGGCAGAGAAGTTCAAAGATGAACCTGATCGTACCCTAAGGCGTAAGTTAGCGAGGCAGGCTGCAAGAAGTGTGCTTCCCAATGCCACCGAAACCAAAATTTTTGTTACAGCAAATGCTCGTTCACTAAGGCATTTTATCGAAATGCGCGGTAGTAGGCATGCTGAAGATGAAATTCGCAAGCTTGCAATTGCAGTCTTAAAAATTCTGCAAGTTGAAGCACCTAATTTGTTTGGTGACTACCAACTTGTGCCCCTTCCCGATGGTACTTTTGAAGCGGTAACGCAGTATCGGAAAGTATGAACTCTCATCAACCCGGACCCGGACGCGGTAGAGGTAACAAAGGCCCCTCCCGCAAACCTAATTATCGTGACGGCAGACCGCAAAATTCCCAGCGGCAAAATAGGCCCTATCAGGGATCTCAAGGGTCCCAAGGCGATGGCTTCAGGCCTCCTGTTGAACCCGCAATGGATCTTCCATTGCCCGAAGATGCTGTCAGCCTTCAAGGCGTTCTCGAAATTCACCCCAGAGGTTATGGATTTCTTCGTAACCCTGCCAAGGATTACGCTCCGCAACCTTCTGACCCCGCTGTTGCTTCCGCACTTATCCAAAGGCTGAAACTTCGTGAAGGTCTTTTATTGGGCGGCATGTGTGAAGCTTTTCGTGGCTCACAACCCCCCCGCCTACTTAAATTGGAAACAATCGAAGGCAAAAATCCTGATAGCTTTACTCAGCGTAATTTCGATGACCTTACCGCTATCGACCCCCACGAATTAATCAAATTAGAAACCGGAAAAGAACCCCTCACCACTAGGGTTATGGATTTGCTTACCCCCATTGGTAAGGGCCAAAGAGGCCTTATTGTTGCACCCCCTAGAACTGGTAAAACGATTCTTTTGCAGCATATCGCCCAAGCTGTTTCCATCAATCATCCTGAAATGCACCTTGTAGTTCTTTTGGTTGATGAACGGCCTGAAGAAGTTACTGAAATGCGTAGAACTATCAAAGGCGAAGTAATTGCCAGCAGTTCTGATCGTGATAGCGCAAGCCATGTTCGTACAGCTGAACTTGTAGTTGAACGAGGCCGTAGGTTGGTAGAGCAGGGCAAGCAGGTATTCATCTTGCTAGATAGCCTTACTAGGCTTGCTCGTGCGTACAATAAAAATACTGCTAATAGTGGTAGAATTATGAGCGGCGGTGTTGATTCCAAGGCTTTGGAAGTTCCTAAAAGGCTTTTTGGAACAGCACGAGCTTTTGAAGAGGGTGGCAGCCTTACTGTAATGGGAACTGCCTTGATTGATACGGGAAGCCGTATGGATGAAGTGATTTTTCAAGAATTCAAAGGCACCGGCAACATGGAAATGGTGCTGGATCGTAAGCTTGCAGACAGGCGGATTTTTCCCGCAATGGATATTTGTCAGTCGGGTACCCGAAAAGAAGAAAAGCTATTGTCGCCTGAAGTTTTGAAAAAGGTGCATTTGCTTCGACGGATGTTGGTAACCATGGGGCCCGTAGAAGCGATGGATGTACTTATCAAGAAGTTATCAAAAATGACTGGCAATCAAGCATTTCTCGACTCCATGCTTTAAAAAAACTTCATTTCTTACACCTAGAATTTTAACCAGAATTTCACAATTTGTTTGTTGATTTAGCTTCGTAAGTCTAACCATAATATTATTCGCTTAATTATTCTTACTTTTATTATTTGTAGGGCACTAAACATGTTTAAGATAACCCGCAAAGGTTTTACCTTGATTGAATTGTTGGTGGTAATTGCCATCATTGCCATTCTTATTGGCTTGTTATTGCCTGCAGTGCAGAAGGTCAGATAAGCTGCTGCTCGCATGAAGTGTCAAAACAATTTAAAGAATCTGGGCCTGGCATGCCATAATTTTTAAGGAACGTTTGGGGGCCTCCCTCCTGGATCAGTTAATACCACTTCTACTGCATTAAACCCTGATCTTCTTGAATTTACTTCCCAAACCGCTGTGCCTTACACTTATTCAAGACAGGGCCTTCTTACCATTATTCTTCCTTACATTGAACAAGGCAATTTATTGACGAGTAACGGGGGCTATAATTTTAAAGTGAACTGGGATGCCGCAGCTAATCGAGTTGCAAGCAGTTCTCGAGTTCAAACCTTTGAGTGCCCTTCGGTTCCAAGTCCTCATGAAATAACACCAATTCCAGCAGGTTGGGCTAAACCCCCGATGACTTCTGATTATTGGCCTATAACCCGTAGCAATAATAATGCTGCAGTTTGGACTGGTTTAGGTTTAACTTATCCGAATACGCCTGCTATTAATTCAGTGCTTACTACAAATGCTAAAACCAAACTTCTAGACATAACCGATGGTTTAAGCAATACGATTATGCTGGGTGAGTCAGGTGCCCGACAAGAAGGGTGGGCTAAAGGTAAAAAATATAATGATTTAGGAACCACTCCAACATGGGGTACTCGTGGTGCTTGGTCTTCAGAATCAAATAATATTGTTTGCGCAGGAACGGTTGGGCCAATTACTTTTTCTGGCACCACAACAGCCTTGGCAAAAGTTACAACTGCAGCGCAATTAACTGGTGCTATTACCATCAATGCTTGGAATCAGGGCGAATTATACTTTCCACACTGGAGTTTGTAATGTCGCCATGGGCGATGGATCCGTAAGAGCGCTGAGAGAGAATATTTCAATGTTAGCTTTGCAAAAGCTAGCAGCCCGAGCTGATGGGAATCCAAATGAACCAGACTAAATTTGGGTAAACAAGTTACAATTTCTCGCCCAATTCAGTTTTATTCATAAAAAAAGATTAGATGTACGGAAATACTGTCTCTTAAGTAAAGGTTTATCTCCATGGAACGCACGCTTGTACTTTTAAAACCCGATGCTGTTCAACGCAGGCTTATCGGCACATTGGTCGAACGATTCGAACTCAAAGGGTTGCAAATCGTTGGAATGAAACTTGTTCATGCTAGCAAAGAACTTGCTGAAAAGCATTACGATGCACATCGTGCAAGGCCTTTCTTCCCATCCTTGATTCAATTCCTTACCGGTGGCCCTACCGTTGCCTTGGCTCTTCAAGGGCCCAATGCAGTTGCTGTAGTTCGCAACTTAATGGGGCTTACCGATGGGGCGAAGTCACCTCCCGGAACCATTCGTGGCGATTATTCCATCAGCGTGCAAAATAACTTGGTTCATGGCAGCGACAGTGTTGATAATGCCAACCAAGAACTTGCGTTGTGGTTTAAGGCTGATGAATTAATTTCGTATCAGGGTTGTGATCATCATTGGGTGATTGGTTAATTCGATACCGATATAAATAAAAGAAGAGAGGTGCGTGCTAATTGCATGCTCCTCTCTTTTTTCTGCTCTATCGCATTAACATTTTTCACAAACTACGATTGCTGTTTTGATGATAGGCGGCGTTTCATAGGCCGTTAAGTAGCTAAGATATAATGCAACGGTTACCGTAGTATACGCGTGATGCCTTTCGGTTTTACTTCAGTAATTGCGGTTAATTGAGATGCCAACCCAGTTAGGGTTTTGTTAGGCCGATTTATTTTTGCATTTATCGTAAACAAATTCAGGATCGAGGTCAGCGCCAGACTCCCATTCAATAGTGTCGAAAGCAACTGTAACTTTTTCAAAAGATCTGCGATCATTAAGCCGATTAAAAATGCCAAAACCTAGGTATGGCTTCATATCTAATACGCCACATTCACCGTTACTGAATGTGATATCAAGCATGAAATCATCTCGTGGAACAACGCCTGTTACTAATGGATACATATTATTTCATCCTATTGTAATGGTTGAATCTTGAATGGTTCCTCACCATTCATAACCAAATTCCAGTCATTCATAAGCTCTTCTTGATGTAATTCAGCCCACGCTAAAACAAGTTTTATTTGCTTCCTAGGCAAATCTCCTTGAATCACCTCGCAAGTGCGTATATCTACCGTAGCCCTATATTCAGCATAGTAGACATGAAAGTGCGGAGGTGGATGTTCACCAGGTGCAAAGTACATACGAATTATAATTCCATAAAACATGGATATTGTTGGCAAAATAACCTCCTATCGTACTAACTAATGCACTTTCTTTTCACTTAAAAGTCTTTCAATATATTTCAGTAAACAGGAGGTCTAACTGTTAGTTAAACTTCAGTCATATCTCAAATATTATTTAAAGTAACAATAGAATCGTTACTTTTTACAAAGTAATAGCTGCCATTGCTAGTTGACCTGAAAACCCCATTTCTGGTTAAGAATCAAAGGACAAGCTTTTTTAATTCTTCGAGAGCTTTGGGGACGCCGGTTTTGGGTTCTTCATTTGCTTCATATTCCAAAGCCATGTAACCTCTATAATTCACGCCTTTAAGAATCTCCACAAGTTTCTTGAGGTCTGCATCTTCTTTCTTTTGGCCCGCTTTTTGTATTTCTGTTTTTACCTGAACCGTTACTGCATAAGGAGCAAGCTTGGCCAAGTCGCCATAAGGATCTGCAGTGTGAAAATTTCCCGTATCCAGGTTTACCCCGAAGTAAGGATGATTGATGGATTTCACAATGGAAAGAATTTGTTCGACGCTTGCAGTGATACCGCCATGATTTTCAAGCGCTAGAATAACACCAAACTTGGCTGCATAATCACAAGCCTGCCCGATGGCGTTGATGCAACGCTCTTTAGCTTTTTCTTCGGTATCACCCTTGGCAATGGTGCCTGCGAAAATTCGGATGGTTTTGCAACCTAGAATGCTGCATCGCTCAACCCATTCGTTGACTGAAGTCATCTGTTCTTTTAACTTGGCAGCATCTGGAATGCAGAAGTTATTGCCTACTGCGCTACCACTGATATCCAACCCAAGCTTCGTACAAAAGGCTTTGTATTTTGGAAAGAACTCTTTAGAGGTATCGGGGAAATAATAAGAGGTGGGTTCAATTGCGCCTAATCCTTGTTCCGAGGCATACTCTGCAAATTGTTCCAAGGTCATGGTGGGCTTGTTCGTGCCTTTAAACTCCAGGTATTTTCTAAAGCTGTATGCCGCTAGGCTAAGCTTGATCAGTGATTTTCCATTTCGTTTGACTGGTTCAATAGCAAAGGAAGAGTTGTTTGCAATAAGGGCTGTAGAAGTAGAGGCAAATGCTATTTTGCCAAAGGTTCGTCTGTTAATCATGGTGAAACCTCCTGAAGTTTTTGGAAGAAATGCACTATAACCGGGAATAGGGGCACAATCAAATAATTATGATGCTTAACAAAGAAGCATACATTTAGCTGCATAAAATGACTGGTTTATGCAAAAGTAAGGGGATTTGATAGCTTATCAAACCGAATAATCGTAACTAATACAGATATTACGAATGAAATCTGACAAAGATGCCCCTTTTTGTCTGGCAGATAAATGCTAAACTAATTGCATATTTTGATACTAGAGTATGCCATGACACAAACTAACATTTTCGCAAGTATTCCCAACGACAAAACCTCCCAAACGGATGATGAGCGCATTCGCAATGTGATCCCGTTGCCTTCGCCCGAGAATTTGATCCGGTTTTTTCCTGTTCAAGGAACTCCTGTCGAAAAATTGATTGCAGATACTCGTAAAGCGGTGAAGGACATTCTTCGGGGTAAATCGGATAAACTTTTAGTGGTGATTGGGCCCTGTTCAATCCATGATCCAAATGCTGCAACAGAGTACGCATCTAAATTGGCACTTGCCCG
>CAMDHK010000256.1 GCA_945897965.1 Candidatus Kuenenia stuttgartensis
ATTATTGATTATGATAGCAGGGAAAGCAAAAGAAGTAAAAACTTGTGTCAAGGTTGGTTCGAATTCTGGTTTAAGTCATCTGTTTTGGGATGAACTTGCTTGCTGATATCTTTGAGCGAAAGGGTAGCTATTTTTCCTAGATAATAAAGCAGAATAAACATAGCGAGAATACCAACACCCATTAAGGCGAAGTACCAGAATCGGAAGTTTTGATCAGAAGAGTTTGCAAGATCAGAGGGTTTATTGCTTAGTACCAGCAGGTCCGATAAATTCTCAATCGAAGTTCCAATAAGAATGTAAAGTATGGAGCCTGGAAGCATACCAAGCATTGATCCGAGAACAAAAGTACGAAGTGGAATTTTAGTCGCACTGAAAGCATAATTCAAAATGCCGTAGGGCATAAAGATAGCCAATCTTGCAAGTACAACAATTTTAAAGCCACGCTTTTCCATGAGTGTGTCAAAGTTTTTCAGGAAGCCTGATTTTTCAACCTGCCTTTCAACAAAGTCGCGAAACAGAAATCGACCTAGAAAAAACATCACTGCCGCCCCAAGGGTGCTTCCTAAGTTTGCGATTAGAACCCCAGGGAAGAATCCGAATAGAAACCCGGCCGAAATGGTGATAAGAGATGCAGGCAATGAAAATACACCAAGCAGGAAATAGAGCGATCCGTATAAAAACATTCCTTTCCATCCAAGATCTTTGATCCATTGAGCCCCTGAGACAATTAATTTTCGAATATCAATCTGCGTGAAAAGAAAAAGAGCAGTCGCCAACAACCCCAATAGAATCAGGATTTTAACTAATCGTAAGTACGGATGGTGGATTCTTGGCGGAGTCTGCATGGTTTTCATTTCAAGCTTGGATAGTTTTGCCATCGAAGAGAAGTGGGAAGAATTGCCCGTTCAGCGATTGCCCTTTGGGAACTGGGGGGACTCCTTTAAGCAAGGGTTCATCACTAGAAGAAAAAGTGCCATCAAGGAAAACATTGAGAACAACTGCTCTGCGCGGGAAGGCGGAGCGATTTTCAAATGACCCATGTATTGTTAGTGGGTGATGAAAAGTGGCGTGACCTTTTTTAAGTGGAACAGGGGTAGGGGTGAACTTGTCATATTGCAAAGGCTTCAGAACAGATTTAATTGATTCCATGTCACCTGCAAGCCCCGTGATGGGTAGTAAATCCCACTCATGGCTTTGGGGAATGTAATGGAGACACCCATTTTCTTCGTTGGCATCATCGAGTGCTATCCAGCAGGTGAGATGCTGCATTGGCTGTGTTCTCGTCCAGTAGGAATAATCCTGATGCCAGGCAACAACACCCCCGTGTCGGGCGGGCTTACAGAAAAGCTGATCATGCCAGAAGCGAACAGCCCCCCCCAGTAATTGAGAGGCAGGAATTAGGAACCCAGGCGCCCAAAGTATATCGTGGAAAGAGGGTTTGATTCGCCATGCACCCAAAGCATGAAATAATATTTTGTTCGGGTCTGTGGATTCGTTGGAATGATATTCGTGGAAAAGTTCATTGCCAGGTGATTGGGGGTTGGAAAGGTCAACCAGTTCTTCCAAGAGTTTATCTGCTTGGACTTCGCTAAGAACCTTAATGTCTGGCAGATACCCTTGGGTTTTGAAGAAGCGAAGCTGTGCATCAGAAATTGAAAATGATGCGGGATTTTTTTCTAAGTCGGCTTGAAATAGATTTGAAACAGGTTTTGCAGCAAGTGAAAGATCTTGAGTCATGATAAAACCTTATGAAAAAGCTGTTGGATACAAATAATTCAATTAGATAGAGTTTATTCGTTTCAATCGTAACTTTACCATGTCAAAGATAAGAAAAAAGTAGATCACCCATCAAGGAGAAGGAGATTCATGAAATATAATTGTTTGATATTTGTTTTTAGAAAAAAGAAGTACCATGAAGCGAAGAATTATATTTTTTTCTGCCTGTTTGATGCTTTGTACCTTTGATAGGGCTGAAGCTGGCCCCGGGTGGTATGGGGGTGGCGACTATACCGCAAATTATGCGTATGGCTGGGTGGGGCAGGGCATAGGAGGCTATCCCGGTCCATTTCCTGGAAAAATCCCAAAAGATCCAGATAGGGAATTCACAAAGAACCCTAGGCGATTCTTTCGGCAAAACTCTAGGGGCGTAACTCCGCCTCCGCCAATAAGTATCCCAACAACCCCGCCTGTTTCAAAGGTTCCAACCAATACCGGTGGTGCGACATTCTTAGTAATTCTTCCCGAAAATGCAGATTTATTTGTGGATGGTAAAAAGTCAGATCGCACGGGTCAAAAGCGTTTGATTTTTAGTCCTGAATTGGTTCCAGGCAGACTTTATTCTTATACATTTAAGGCGATTTGGAAGGATGCAGAGGAGTCAAAAGAAGAAGCAAGGGAGGTGTTTTTCAGATTGGGAGATGAACTTAATGTCCCGCTGGGGGTGCAGAAATAATTTGCATCGGGTTAATACCTTGATATGGTATTGGATAATCTGGTCTTGTTTTGCTTTGGAGGGCGCTTTTATGTCTCTTGATCGTACGGCTATTTGTAATTACTTCCTTTCCCTTCAAGATTTAATCGTTAGCACTTTGGAAAAAGAGGACGAAAAAAAATTTCATGTTGATAGTTGGGAAAGGGCAGCCGGGGGCGGGGGCCGAACTAAGGTGCTATTGGATGGTTCTACTTTTGAAAAGGCTGGAGTTAATTTTTCTGATGTAAGTGGTGAATTTTCGGAAGAATTCGCCAAGCAAATCCCAGGTGATGGGCGCGCCTTTACTGCATGTGGCATATCTTTGGTTCTTCACCCTAAAAATCCGTTTGTACCAACAGTGCATGCGAATTTTCGCTATTTGACTCGAGGTAATCGTGCTTGGTTTGGAGGAGGTGTTGATCTAACTCCCTATTATCCTTTTCGCGAAGATGTGATTGCGTTTCACAAGGTATGGCATAAAGCCTGTACAACTCATTCGGATGTCGCTGATTACGATAAATTAAAATTATGGTGTGATGAGTATTTTCATCTTCCACATAGAAATGAACCTCGGGGAGTGGGTGGAATATTTTTTGATTATCTGGATAAGAATTTGGATCAAGTTTGGAGTTTTGTGAAAGATTGTGGCAATTCTTTTCTTTCTTCGTACCTACCTATTGTTCAGCAGCGTAAAACTCATCTTTTTGGTGAAGCGCACAAAGAATTTCAAGAATATAGGCGCGGGCGCTATGTAGAGTTTAACTTACTTTACGATAGAGGAACGATTTTTGGGCTTAAAACCGGTGGTCGAATAGAATCTATTTTGATGTCGTTACCATTGAAAGTGCGCTGGTTATACGATTTTCAGCCTTCGATAGGTTCAAAAGAGGCTGAGTTGTATGATATCTATTTAAAACCTCGGGACTGGGCTCGAGAGGTTTAGCGTAAGTTAAAATAACTATAAGCCTAGTATATCAATACTAGGCTCTAAATGGTTATTTTGGCAGTTAGGTGTAGTCTGGGTGACCAATTCTTACTTGCGGTGTCTAATTTTTGCGCGCATTCTTCGCTTTTTGCGCCCTACTTTTCTTCGACCTTTGCTAGTTCCCATATAATTCCTTCAAAATAAGATACTTACATTCACTAATCCTTAATCTAATATTATAAAAAAGTATCATCAGATGGCAAGGTTTTGTTTTTAAGCCTATAAATTATTATTGCAGGTTATGTAAGTTAGGGGAGTTTGATGGAATCGGATATTGTTTCAGGAACAGACCATATTGGTTTAATGCTGGCTTTGTTTGCAGTACCAGTGCTCGTTTTTATAAATGGCTTTTTTGTCGCAGCTGAATTTGCTTTGGTTTCCGTTCGTAAAACTAGAATTGAAGAGATGGTGAACGGTGGCATAGTTGGCGCATCGAAAGTCCAAAAAATTATCGGAAACCTTGATCAAACTATTGCTGCTACCCAGCTTGGTATCACTATCGCAAGCATTGGTCTAGGTTTTGTTGGTGAACCCGCTGCTGCCCGTATTATTTTGCCTCTATTCCAATGGGTAATCCCTGATTGGAAAGAAGTGACCGTACATGGGATTGCTACGATCATAGCTTTTATTGGTGTGACATTCATTCATGTCGTTTTTGGTGAACTTGTTCCCAAAACTTTAGCATTGAGGGCACCGGAAAAGGCTTCGATCGCTGTTTCGTCCATCATGCTTTTGTTCAATTTCTTTACTCTTCCCATTATTAAAATTATGAATGGCACAGCACTGTTCATGATTCGAAGAATGGGAATTTCAGTTTCTGATATTCCGGTGATCGCACATTCTGTGGAAGAATTGAAATTGTTGATTGAAGATACAGAAGAGGCAGGGATTTTAGAGGCAGAGCAGGCAACTTTTCTTCAAAATGTATTCCAACTTTCCTCTAAGACGGTTTCCGATTGCATGATTCCACGTGAAAAAATGGGGATGATCGAACTGAGCTTACCTTTCGAGCAAGTTATGGAACTGATTCGCGATGGTGGCCATACACGCATGCCCGTATTTGATAAAGAAATTGATAATGTCGTAGGCATTGTTAATACAAAGGATCTTTTTTACCTGATCAGTGCGAAGGGAGTTGTCGTTCTTGAAGACGCGCTTTACCCTGTGATTTTTATGAAGCCAGAATCTACCATTGCTCATGCTTTAAAAATTTTTAAGAATAGTCATCGACATATGGCCGTTGTTCGGGATGAAGTTTCTCAGCAGGTGCTTGGGTTAATTACCTTCGAAGATATTTTAGAAGAAATTGTGGGCGAAATAGAGGATGAGCATGACAGACCAGAAGGCTCATCCCGAATATTCCGAGCCACCATTCGCAAACGGCGTAGCTAAGATCGAACAGTGCGCCAGCACAAAAATGTTCCAATAAAAATTATGATTGTATCTGCAGCCCAAACCAAAGCAACTGGGTCAATACGGCCTTCTTTTGCCATCCCCGTGCCACACAGCATCAGCGGATAATAGATAAGCACAATTGGCAGAAAGCACGTGATAAAGGAGCTTAGGAAATCACTTTTACTTAGCCATATCCCGACTGGGCAACCAACAAGAATAAAACAAAAGCAGCCAAGGCTAAGTGCGGGTCTCATCAATAATTCCACATTCAAAAAGAGGTATTGCTGCTTAGAGTGTTTTAGTTTGCCTTTCAAGTTTTCGACATGTTTGGGCAGGTCTGGGTTTGCTGAGGCAGTGTTAAGCGCTATCGCTGCTGTGTCTATTTCGCTTAATACTTTTGTCATTTCTTCCTGGTATTCTACTCGCTTGTCGAGGATTTCCTGCCAGGTCATATCGCGTGCTCTTCGATTTGCATCGTTGTTCATATTTGTGGGTAAAGGAACTTCCCAAACACGATCCTCAAAATAACCCTTGCTACCATCTTCGAATGTTGCGATGCCATGTTTCATATGGATCATCAATAATTTTCGTTCACGATCAACAGTAAGCTTGGCTTCCCTCGCCTGTGCGACTACATCAATTGCACCTTTTGCATCGCGCCTTTTAAAAGTTGGGTTAATCAGCTTTTTTCCCTGCACTCCTTTTACAAACATTGAATATGGGATGTTGGAGTGATTGATCATGCCGTTCTTTTTAAGCATGGAGTAAAGCAATTCTTCCGCATCGTTAAACACCATTGCGCGCAA
>CAMDHK010000257.1 GCA_945897965.1 Candidatus Kuenenia stuttgartensis
TCAAGGGCTTAGTCATGTTAAAGCGAAAAGCTTTCACGCTTATCGAATTACTTGTGGTTATCGCAATTATTGCGGTATTGATTGGCTTGCTATTGCCTGCGGTTCAAAAAGTTCGTGATGCAGCTAACAGAATTCAGTGCACCAATAACATTAAGCAGATTTCTCTTGCTTTGATGAATTATGAAAACACTAATCAGATGTTCCCTCTGGCCTACACCAACAAGTCAGCTCCGGTTATTCGCTGGCATAATTGGGTTGTATTTCTTCTGCCTTATCTTGAAGAGGGTAACCGCTTAGCATCCTACAACTATAATTATGATTGGTGGGTACCGCCTAATCAAGACATTGTAAAAGCTAACCTTAAGATTTTTAATTGCCCCACAACCCCTTTGCAACCGCGTATGCAAAATAAACCCGAGACGGTTGCGGTTCCCACTCCCTCTGGGATGCAAGTGGTGGATAAACAAGGTGCATGTGGCGATTACTTCGCTCCTACGGGCGTCTTTTGGGAAATCAACAATGAGCTTCCAGTTGCTGATCGTTTTCCTGCTGGCACTGATCTTAGGGGCGCTCTTTGTTGGCATGGCCAAGATACTACGACTTCCCCACCATGGGCTTTCAATTATTCCAACCGCATGAACGATATCATGGATGGTACCAGCAATACTATTTTGCTTGCTGAATGTGCAGGGCGAGAGGATGTTTGGCGAGGAAAAACTATGATGCCAGTAGTATACACTGGAACGGTTCGAGCCAGAGCCCGTGGCGGTGCTTGGGCCACGACCGATAATGCCCATGGCATCGGCCAGCGTACTCCTTGGCATGCCTCAACAGGTACTATTCCGGGTACTATGAAGATAAATAATTCGAACGAGTGGGGCCATAATTTCTATAGCTTCCATAACGGCGGGTCTATGTTTGCCTTCACCGATGGCTCGGTTCGTTTTCTTAATGAAAACACTTCCCTTAAAAATCTTGCAAACTATGTCACTCGTGCGGGTGGCGAAGTCATCGCCCCAGATTAGATTCTTTCTGTAACTAAAACTCATCTGGTTAGCTTTTGTTTGCTTTTCTGGCAATAAGTGCAGCTACATATCCAGCCTTGAATCCTGCATCAATGTTTACCGTGGTTACATTTGCTGAGCAGGCATTTAACATCGTCAGTAATGCCGATAGGCCACCAAAGCAAGTGCCATAGCCTATGCTGGTTGGCACTGCAATTACTGGGCAATCAACCAACCCGCCTACCACGCTGGGAAGGGCGCCATCCATTCCTGCAACTACAACGATGGCATCGGAATCCTTGAACGCGCTTAAATTGTTCAGCAGACGGTGAAGGCCTGCAACCCCCACATCTGGAATTAGTTTCACCCCAACTCCTAGGGCGCTAGCGGTATTCATTGCTTCGCGAGTTACGGGGATATCGCCTGTGCCTGCGGTAAGAAACGCAACCATTCCCTTGGGTGTTATTGCTGCATTTCCTTGTGCCCGCAGAAGGAAGGTGCGAGCGGTTTCATCCAACTCCGCATCAGGGTAAAGTTTTCGCAGGCGCAAGGATTGCTCTGGGTTTAGCCGGGTCGCAAAACAATCTTGCTTTGCCTGAATAAGCCTTGCAACTACTCCTTCGAGCCATTCGCAGGTTTTTCCCTCTGCAAGTATCACTTCGGGGAAGCCACACCGTCGCGCACGGTCGAGGTCAAGGTTGGCATAAACCGGCGTACCTACCTGAGAAGAAGATAACTGTTCCACGCCCTCGGCAACGCTTAATTTCCCAGAGCGGATTTGTTCTAATAATTGTTCAAGTTTTTCTGAGCCCATTGGTTCTCTCCTATTTTGAAGGTAAGGAAATTCTAGGAGTCTACAGCTTTTTACCAAGTCTTTTTATGCTTGCTGCTTCACTTGCTGTTGCTTTTCAATTAGGATTGGGAAAGTTATTGAACCCAACTCGGTTGGAGAGTGGAACATGATTCGACTTGGAATGCTTGATTTTGATACCTCGCATGTGGTTGCTTTTGCGGAGCGATTGCTTCATAAAAATGTTCCTATGGATCAATGGGTGGATGGCGCACAAATCGTCGTAGGCTGTGCTGGCGATTCAAAAATAAGCCCCGAACGCATTCCTGGCTATGTTGAAGCAATCAAAAAACTTGGCATTCCCCTTGTTGATAAACCAGAAGAAATGATCGGCAAAGTCGATGGCATGCTGATCGAATCGCAGGAGGGTGGCGTTCATTTGGAACGGGCCAGACCATTCCTTGAAAAAGGAATTCCCTGCTACATTGATAAGCCCTTCACCTGCTCTACCGCAGATGCAAAAAAAATCTTCGCTCTGGCTCAGGCCAACAAAACCACAGTCTTTAGCTCTTCTTCATTACGATACACGCCTGAGTTAGTGAAGTTTACTGCAGATCAATCCAAGGGGAAAATTCATGGCGTGGTCGCTTATGGCCCCTGCCCATTGTTTGATGCGAACCCCAAGCTTAACTCTGGGTTGTTTCATTATGGCATCCATGCGGTGGAAATTCTTTATACGCTTATGGGGCCGGGTTGCCAGCGCGTTACCAACACTCACGAAAAAGGCGTTGATGTGGTCACAGGAAATTGGGCCGATGGCAGGGTGGCTACAGTAAGGGGCATTCGTGCGGGGAAATCGGATTATGGCGCGCTTGTGTTTACCGATAAAGGTGTAGTCCCTTTAAGCTTGAGCACCAAATATATTTACACCGAGTTGTTAAAAAAGATTGTGACTATGTTCAAAGATAAAAAAGCACCTGTTGATAATGCAGTAACATTAGAGATCGTTGCATTTATTGAAGCTGCGAATAAGAGTGGCAATAATCATGGTTCGGTGGAAATGCTTCAGGTGTAAGTTTTCAGCCTTCAAAAATAAAGGTAAGTAAAATGAGTAACTTGGCTGCGTGTGATTATTCTGAAGCGATGCAGCGTGTGGGTGGTGATCTTACTCTGTTGAGTCAGGTGCTGGTGATATTTTTGGATGAAATGCCAAAGATGAAAGATGCGATCAGGAAGAATGCGGAAGAAGGGAATTCGAGGTTGTTGTGGAATGAATCTCACAAAATGAAAGGCGCTGCGGGTCACTTCGGTGGCGCTGAACTTGTTCATATATTAGAACAAATTGAAGCCTGTGCTAAGAAGGATGATTTTCCTGCGGTAATTGGCTTGCTAAGCTCTTTGACACAAGCCGCTGAACGGTTTAAAGCCTGCGTTTCCCAGTGGCAAAACACTCCGGGCAATACCGTTATCGTGTAAGAGTTACAATTCTTTCTGTAATTTGTGCAAAACTCCCTTTGTGAAAAATTGGTCTTTTCATGATGGCCAACCGTTGCTATGCACCCACCCTTCAACTGTGGGAGCCGAGGCGGCCTTTGGTAAAACTAAAGGATTTGTCTCAGCTTTTCACGGAAACATTAAGGATGGAGATGTTTAGTATGCGCAAGGACGCGCTCAAAATTTTAATGGCTATTCTTCCTGCATTCCTATGGATTGCTGCTGCGCCCCCAAAGGCCGGCGCGGGGTGAACCCCCGTTGGTTGTACGCCAGGCAGTTTGCCTGTTGCTAATCAACCTTATTTCTTCCCGAATATTTTTGGTGGCCAGAATCGAAACATGGTTCCTCAGGCTCAGCCTCCAGTTTTCATGCCTTCGAATTTTCAGCCCCATATGCAATCGAATGTACAGGTCCAAGCTCCTGCACCCGTGGCTACAAAGCAAGTGATTAGAGGTCAGGCCCCTGATGAGGTCAAGGCCCCTAGTGTGATTAGTATGCCTGCGCCCGAACATTTTGGTATTCAAAATGGAACAGTTGTAAAATCCGTTGCGCCTTCTAATCAACAGGTTGATTGGGCCATGGTTCATTCCAGATTGCGAAGCGCAGGTTCTGTTACTTTTCAAAGTGATAAAACCAGCACAGGCCATAGAGTGCTTTGCATGATCCCAGGAAAGCTTCCAGGTTCTTTGCAACGATTCGAATCCCACGATGAATCCGAAGCTCAAGCTGTGCAAATGCTTCTCGAAAAATTAAACGAATGGCAATCAGGCAAGTAAGAGTTTTTCTTACATACCGATTTTCAATTTAAACTGGGTTAGAAGCTTTTGATAAGCTTCGACCCAGTTTTTGTTTGGTTGTACCACCCGCTTGAACCGGATCATTTTCGCCATCGCATCTGCTATGTTGAAAGGTTCCTTAATCCCAGCCTGCTTGCGCATATGAAGTTCCAACGAAGCAAATGCTGCAGTGGCTGCCCCCAACGCCGGCCCTTCAAATGATTCCAAAGTTGAGATAGGTTTATCAAGCATCGATGCGAGTATTTCGCACATCAATTCGCTGCGGGCGATGCCCCCCGAAACAGTAATACGGGTTACTTTCTGTCCTGCTTTTTCATGTGCCTGTACTCCCAAAGTCACCAAACAGGCAAGTGCCTCTAATGCTGCACGGAACTTCAATCCTGAACCCGAGGGCAGCGCAGGCAGCCATTCAAAGCGGGGTTCGTGAATTCCTAAGCTAGGCTCGGGGTTGGGGAATGGCAGAACCATGGTTCCTTCGCATCCGGGCGTAGCCATGCGCGCTTCTTTCTCAAGATTTACCCAGTCTGGTTTGTCTCCTAATATCTTGTCAAGGAATTGTGCGCCGTTATTGTAACAACGCATCCACAGGTAGGGCCCCCAGTTCAAACGCATAACATCAAGGTTGCCTTCGCTGGGAACCCCATCGGATGAAGAGTTTACTACTGCTGAATTGCCTAAGATGATTGCAATCTGCCCTGGGTTTGCAGCCCCGCCTCCTGCGAGCCCTGCTTGTTGATCATCCGATGTGGGGAAGATCAAAGGGCGCTTTGCAGGGGCGATTCCGTTCTCAAGTGCAACATCGAGAGATAACAACCCCAAGGGTTCATCTGCATCAACAATGGTGGGAAGTTGCAGCCAGGCAAGTTGTTGGTAGAGTGGGTTTTCAAGTGCGAGGAGCATCTCTTTGCGCCATGCCTTTGTGCGTAGATCCATAATACCCGTGGAGGCAGCGCAGGAAACGCTGGTGCGTTCGAAAACTCCAGTTAGGTAGCCTGCTGCAAGGCTGCCATGCGACAAAATGCGAGTGGTGCGTTTCCAATCTTCGGGTGAAAGCTGGGTTTCATCTTTTACCAGATGGCTTAAACTATAGCGGATGGCCCATGGTCCACCCGTGTACTCTTTCGCTTTTTGTTGGCCGCCCAAGCGCTTTAAACCAACTTCGTTAAAGTGTGCCAGGGAATGATCATTCCAGCAGATTGCTCTACGAACTTGGAGTAGGTCGCGATCGATTCTTCCTGAGGTATGGTGCGTTGCGGAAATTCCCCCTGCGATCCAATCTTGCAATCTTCCTAATTCTTTAAGTCGGTTAGCGATAGCCCGGGTGATACTTCGTGCCTGGCCTTCAAGTTGCATAAGGTTAAGTTCTGCAACGCCATTGGCTGTCCAGAGATCGGTTGGAATGCGGGCTTCAGCGAGGGTATTGCCTTCGAGATCGAATGCAAGGCATTTGACTGCGCCGGTGCTGAAGTCCCAGCCGGTAATGATTGCATTTTCCGGTACACATCGGATTGGTTCAGTCATTTCAATTTCCTTATCAAAATAGTTATTCAGACAATAAGAA